>JAYELK010000150.1:3848-35316 GCA_034717415.1 Campylobacterota bacterium
GGTGGAACTTTAATTTATTATCGTTCTTTCTTTTTATCTATCTTTATACATATGTGTAGTATCTCTATTGCTGCAGGGGTAATGCCACTGATATTCATTGCTGCTTGAAGAGTTGGAGGGTTGTATGTTTGAAGCTTTTCAACAACTTCTCTACTTAGTCCACTAACTTTTTCAAAATCAAAACCCTCTGGAATAGCAATTTTCAGATACTTTTTCATTCGTTCTATCTCTTGGCTCTGCTTATCTATATAACGAGCATATTTACCCTCAACTAAAATCTCATCTTTTATATACTCATCATACTCTTCTAACTCTGGTACAATTTTAAGCATCTTAGCAACATCAAAACTTTTTCTAGCCACTAACTGCTGTGCCGTTGAAACATCTTTAAGTGCTTGTTCATTCATAGATTTCAAGAGTGCATTAAACTCTTTATTTGGAGTAAATTTTCTCTCTTCTAAAAGTTTTGCACCTGCTTTTATCTGCTTATCTTTTAACTTAACCCTCTCATAAAGTTCATCACTTATAAGCCCTAAACTATGCCCATAGTGACTAAGTCTGGTATCTGCTGATTCCTCTCTTAAAAGAAGTCTGTGCTCTGCTCTTGAAGTAAACATTCTGTAAGGTTCTTTCGTTCCTTTAGTTACCAAATCATCTATCAAAACACCTATATAAGCTTCATCTCTTCTTAGTATTAGAGGTTCTTTGTCCTCAAGTGAACGAGAAGCATTAATTCCAGCCATAAGACCTTGAGCTGCTGCCTCTTCATAACCAGTTGTTCCGTTAATCTGCCCTGCTAAGTAAAGACCTTTAATCTTTTTAGTCTCTAGTGAGTGTTTAAGTTCTCTTGGATCTACAAAATCATACTCTATGGCATAACCATAACGAACAATCTTTGCATTTTCCATCCCCTGCACAGAGTGAATCATCTGTCGTTGAACTTCTGGAGGAAGAGAGGTACTTAAGCCATTTATATAGCACTCTGTGTTGTCTATGGTTTGAGGTTCTATAAAAAGATGGTGTCTATCTTTATCGGCAAACTTACTAATCTTATCTTCAATACTTGGACAGTATCTTGGACTTTTACCCTCTATCTGTCCTGTAAAAAGTGGAGCTCTGTAAAAGTTTGATGAGATAATATCATGGGTATTTTGATTTGTGTAAGCTATAAAACATGGAAGTTGTTTTTTAGTTCTTCTAAACTCTTCACGGTTTGTTCTAAAGCTAAACGGATTTACAAACTCATCTCCATCCTGTTTTTCCATTACAGAAAAATCAACAGTAGAACTATCAATCCTAGCACAAGTACCTGTTTTTAGTCTCTCTATCGTTAAACCACAATCACTCTTAAGAGAATCACTAAGCCCTATGCTAGTCTGCTCACCAAAACGACCACCTACCTGCTGAACTTCACCTATATGAATAATACCTTTTAAAAATGTTCCACTTGTAATGATAACTTTTGTGGCACTATACTCATTAAGCAAGTCTGTTTTTACACCAACTATCACCCTCTCTTCTACGATCAAACTCTCTACCGTCTCTTGAGCTAAATCAAGGTTTGGAGTAGTTAAAACCACATTTCTAGCGATGATTCGATACCTGTCCATATCTATCTGCGCTCTTGTACCTCGAACTGCCGGACCTTTTGTCTGGTTGAGTATGCGAAACTGTATCCCAGCTTCATCAGTTATAAGTCCCATCTCTCCACCAAGAGCATCTATCTCTCGAACTAAGTGACCTTTTGCCAAACCACCGATGGCAGGGTTACAACTTGTAGCACCCACATTTTCGGCAAGCATTGAGATTAGCAAAGTTTTCTTACCCATTCTTGCACTTGATAGGGCTGCTTCTATACCAGCATGACCACCACCAACTACTATTACATCATAATTCATTTAATTATCCATTCTTTATTAATCGAATTTTATCATTTTTCTGTATAATTTGCATTAAGATAAGGAGATTCTTTGTTCACAGGTTTAATCAGAGAGATTGCAAATGTTAAAAGTTTGGTTGGTAGCACTCTTAGCATAGAGGTAAAACATAAAGCAAAAGTGGGTGATAGTATCGCTATAAATGGTGCATGTTTAACTGTTATAAAAGTTTTGGGTGACGGTTTTAGCGTAGAACTCTCCCCAGAAAGCCAAAAACTTTTAGCTATAGAGAACTACAAAGATGAAGTTCATATAGAACCTGCAATGATGATGGGCGATAGATTTGAAGGGCATGTGGTTCAGGGGCATGTGGATTGTATAGGGGTTGTTAAAGAGATTAAAAACCTTGGAAACTCTTTTGATGTTTTTATCCAAGTTCCTAAAAAGCAGATACCTTTTATAGTTCCTAAAGGATCTATCACCATAGATGGAGTAAGTCTAACGGTAAATGATGTTAGTGCAGATAGTTTTAGGCTTACAATCATTCCACATACCATGAAAGAAACACTCTTTAAAAACTACAAAAAAGGTACAAAAGTAAATGTTGAGACCGATATGTTTGCCAGATATGTATCACACATTATTGCTCACCGCAAAGAGGTTCTAACTTGGGACGAAGTCGATGCTATAACGGCACAGTTTTAGTAAGTGAACTTAAAACTAAAAGTCTTAAAAGACAACTTCGGACACAATAGCTTTAGAGAACTTCAAGAAGAGGGTATTGATGCGATTTTAAATAATCAAGACCTGCTTATGATTCTGCCAACTGGTGGTGGAAAAAGTCTTGTTTATCAACTCCCAACACTTATAAAAGATGGTATCACTATAGTTATCTCTCCACTTATCGCACTTATGCAAGACCAAGTATCTGCACTTAAAGCCCAGCAGATTAGTGCAGATATGATCTCTTCTGCCCAATCTCGTGATGATATAGATGCTATCGTTTATAGTGCTAAGATGGGTGAGTTGAAATTTTTATATATATCTCCAGAGAGATTAAATACAGAGTGGACTCTCAACCTTTTACGAGGTCTAAATATAAACTTTTTTGTTATAGATGAAGCGCACTGTATCTCACAATGGGGACATGAATTTAGAGAAGACTATAGAGCCTTGGGTAACTTAAAAGCAAACTTTCCACATGCCAACATCTGTGCTTTTACTGCAACAAGTACAAATCATGTAACAGATGATATTTTAAGAGAACTTCGACTGGAAAATCCAAAAGTTTTAAGAGGCAGAATATTTCGTAAAAATATATTTATCTCTGTTGAGAGACGCATCGCAAATGGATATGCCCAACTAGAAAAGTTTTTAAATCGTCACAATGATGAGAGTGGAATTATCTATGTAAGTTCAAGAAAAAAAACCGAAGATATTAGTGCTTATCTTAACCAAAATGGGCATAAATCCCTACCTTATCATGCCGGACTTCCACAGCATGTAAGGGAACAAAACTTTAAAATCTTTGTAAATGACAAAGTAAATATTATGGTAGCAACTATCGCTTTTGGTATGGGCATAGATAAGAGCGACATTCGTTTTGTGGTTCATATGTCACTGCCAAAATCTCAAGAGAACTACTACCAAGAGATAGGTCGTGCCGGACGAGATGGAGAAGATAGTGAAGTTTTACTTCTCTTTAATGCTGCTGATATGGTTTTGCAAAAGAGATTTTTAAATGAGATTACCGATGAAAATTACAAGGCTCACTTAGATGCAAAAATAGATGGCATATATAAGTTTTCAACCAGTGAAATCTGCTTTCATAAACAACTAGCAGAGTATTTTGATGATACGCTTGATGAATGCAAAGATAGATGTGATAACTGTTTACACTCAGATGATTTAAGACGAGATATTACAAAAGAGGTACAGATGATTTTAAGTACTATCTACAAAACCTCTCAAAACTTTGGAAAAAATTATATCATTGATATTTTACGAGGCTCAAAAGATCAGAAACTCTTAGCAAATGAGGCTGATAATCTATCTGTTTATAACATTGGAACTCATCTAAGCAAAAAAGAGTGGTTTGTAGTTTTGGAACGACTTTTAGAGATGAAAGTTTTAACTATTGGTGAGTTTAGTGTTTTAAAACTTACAAATGATGCCATCGCTATACTAAAGGGACAAAAAGAAGTAGATATAAAATCTTCAAGACTTGAGGTCTCTAAAACAGAGAAAAAAGTTAAACAAAAAGAGGATTTTGAGTATGACAAGGAGTTGTTTGAAGAACTTCGAAGCAGAAGAAGTGAGTTAGCAACTAAACTCAGCGTTCCTGCATATATCATCTTTTCAGATAAAACACTTAAACATTTAGCAAGTGACAAGCCTTTTGACAAGGTCAGTATGCTTGAAGTAAACGGTGTCGGAGAGAAAAAGTTTGAACAGTTTGGGGAAGAGTTTTTAGAGGTAATTAACTCTTAATCTCTTAAAGGCTTGGCATGTGGATTGCATGAGATTTTATGTTGTATATCTACGGGGTCAAACATATCCAACTTATCTACACATGCCACAGTAGCATTTCTAAAACCTTCGCCACTATTTACATAAAGACTAAAGCCATTTTCATATAGTGCCAATCTGGTTGCTAATGCTGTTGAATATGTTGTTAAAATCCCATCATCTTTTATAATCTTTCTAATATCGCTAAAATACTCTTTACTCCAGAGAATTGGGTTTACACTTGGTGAAAAAGCATCTTGATATACCATATCAAACTTAGCCTGTGGGAACTTTTTTATATACTCTCTGGCATCACCTAGATAGAGTTCCACATGCCATAACCCATCATCATAAATACCATCTTCTACTAAGCATTTAATTATATTTTTAAATGCTTCAAACTCTTTTGGATATATAAAATTGTTTAATGATTTAACTAAGCTGGAATCCAACTCCGGTGAGTATATATTTATCTTAGCATGTGGGAAATTTTTTCTGGCATAATAGAGTGTAGCCAAAGTGTTAAAACCCAAACCAAAGCAAATATCCAAAATATTTATCTCTTTAAAATCAGACTTTATCTTAAAAGCAGGTATAACATGTTTAAGCAATGACTCATGCAAAGCCCCATCTTTTGTAGAGTGATAGTGTTCATCATACTCCTTTGAGTAAGCTGTATAACTACCATCCTCGCTCATAACCATTGTATGAGATTTGTCGTTAAAGTCCATTACCCCACATATGCATCTTTTTTGCCATCACTAAATCATAGCCATCTACTATATCTATCTCATTAGCTGCACGAAATTCAAACTCTTCTAACATCTCTTTTACTTGCTCAACATCCATTAGACCTTTTTTTTCCATAATGATAATATCTGCTGTATTTGCTAATGATGTGTAGGCAATTTTAAGTATCATTTTTTGATTTTTATGTGCAGCAAAAATATCTTTAAACACAACAATATCATTGCTTCTAGCCAATGCTCTAAAAGGTTGTGAAAAGTTTAGATTTTCATCATTGTACAAAACAACATCCAGCTCTCCATCTACCTTTTCTAGCATAAAGTTCAAAGCATCTGTAATCTCATCTTTTTGCCTAGTTACTTGTAGATAGTGATTACCCGGTAGTGGATTAAAAAGTTGTAAGAACTGCTCTAAATTCATAATCTCTAATATGCCAAATCGTGAAGCTCTTTAAATAGATAAGCTTCCAGAATATCATCTATGCTTCTTTGAGTGTGAGCAACAAGCACTAACATTGAGAGTTCCATAAATGGCCATACATACTCATTGTCATTTTCAACAACTACACACTCACTAAAGTTTTCAAAGCCATCTTTCTCGCAAGAGTGATTTATTTCTACTAATTCACCCTCTTGCACTAAGAGTTGTGTCCAAACTTTAACATCTTCCAGTTTAGTCAGTGATGCTTCTTCAACATTTTCACTATCCATTGGCAGTAAAATATACATGCTAATCTATTTTGGAAAGGTCTAGTTTAAGTGCTTCATTATCCATGATGTCAATATCACGACGAAGAACAGTTGTCGCTATCTCTTTTGCATCTTCAAGTGAGTGCATTTTATAAGTTCCACACTGGTAGATATTTAACTCTGGAATATCATTTTGAGTTTTTACCTCTAAAATATCTTTCATAGATTTTTCCCATGCCTTAACCACAACTTCCTCATCAGGTTTACCAAGAACACTCATATAAAACCCTGTACGACAACCCATCGGGGAAACATCAATGATTTCTGTAGTAGAAGAATTCAGATGATCTCTCATAAATCCGGCAAAAAGATGCTCTAAAGTGTGAGTACCTTCAGATGATAATATCTCTTGATTTGGTTTAACAAATCTTAAATCAAAAACTGTAATATCATCACCACTCGGTGTTTTCATACTTTTTGCTTTACGAACAGCCGGTGCCGGCATAATTGTGTGGTCAACTGTAAAACTATCTAATAATGGCATGTAAAAATCCTTAATTTTATTTCATAAAATGAAGGAAACCCTTCATCTTTTGATCACGCTAAAGGAAGTAATTCCTTTGGCTACGCTTCTGTGCTAAAGCACGACTTAGAAAAAAACTAAATTTTTTTCTGAACGCTTTGTTTCCTTCGGCAGGAAGCCCATTGCACTAGTGCAATTTATTGTTGTTATTTTAGCAGATTTTGATTTATGTTTGTTGAACCCAAATAATTCCATAAGAATAAAAAATTTAAACTATCATTGCACTCAAGGCAAGTTCATTAAAAATTTACACCACCAATAAGGTGGCTTAAAATTTTTACTAAACATCCCTTAAGCACAAGCATAGATAAATTTTATAAATCCTTATGGAATTATTTGGGTTGAAGCAGAAGAAAAACTAAAAAGTTTTAGATTTGCTGTAGATTGTGCAAAACATCCAATAAAGGCTAGGCTAATAGCCTGCCGTATTGGATTTTTGTACAAGATGCAGTGAAGCTAGAACTTTTTAAACTCTAGCTGCTTCGCGGCGTTGCAGATATTCCCAATTTTCATCTACTCTTGTCTGCCACTCTGAGATAACATGCTTATATTGATCTTTAAACAGGTGTTTAAAACGACCTTGTGCAGCTAAATACTCTTCAACCGGAACAACATTTTTAGGTCTGTATGTGATATTTAACTCACGACCTTCAATAATCTCATAGAGAGGGAAAACTAGACTATCAGTTGATAGATCAGCTAAGTGCATAGTGTCTTTAGGATCAAATTTCCACTCAGTAGTACAAGGAGAAACAGCATTGATAAATACTGCACCCTCTGTTGCAAAACCTCTTTGGATTTTTTTAACCATATCTTTCCACTTGTTAGGAGATACTTGAGCAGCATAAGGGATATTATGTGCACCCATGATTCCTAAAATATCTTTTTTATTCTTTTTCTCACCATAAGAGATAGTTCCAGCCGGTGAAGTTGTTGCACTTGCCCCAATAGGAGTTGAACTTGAACGCTGTCCACCAGTATTTGCATATACTTCATTATCAAGAACAACATACATCATATCGTGATTTCTTTCCATACATCCGGAAATCCACTGAAAACCGATATCATAAGATGAACCATCTCCACCAAAAGCTACAAACTTAGGGCTACGCTCTGGTTGTTTTAGACGACCTTTAGTTTTAAGTGCATTGTACATTGCTTCAGCACCTGCAACTGCAGTTGAACTATTTTCAAAACCGATGTGAATCCAAGAAGCATCCCAAGATGTATATGGATAAACAGCTGTACATACTTCAAGACAACCAGTTGATGCAGCCAACACTAAGTCATCATTTGTTGCATTCAACACTTCACGAACGATGATAGAGTGAGCACAACCAGGGCATAAAAGGTTAGCACCTTCAAAACGGTCAGCCGATGTTGAAAACTCTTTTAAGTTTTTAATTTTTTTCATTTCACTCATAAAAATTTCCTATAAATAAGCTAGTTTCGGTCCACGAACACCGATAAACTGTTGTTGTTGAGTCAATACTTTACCAGCATCAGCATTTGCTTGAAGCTCATTGAAAAGATCAACTAAGTGTACTTTTGTTAAGTCACGACCACCAAGACCATAGATGTATCCAGAGAGTGCCATCTTAGAATCTGTATTAAATAATGAACCAGAGATTTCATTAAATAGTGTGCCGGCAGCACCACCAGGAGCACAACGGTCAAGTGCAGCTACAGCTTTAATATCTTTAAGAGCTTCTGCTACCTCAAAGAATGGGAATGGACGGAAAACTCTAATACCTACTACACCAGCTTTAATTCCTTTTTCTCTCATCTCTTGAGCAACTTCTCTAGCAGTTTCAACTGAAGTTCCCATACAAACAACTGCAACATCTGCATCATCCATATCGTAACACTCAACTTTATTATACTTACGACCAGTCAATTTTTCAAAGTCATTAAAAACTTCTTCAATTTTACCTGGAACGATAGTCATCATATCATTGTGTTGACGAGCTTTATGCTCAAAGTGCCAATCTTCTTCAGTCTGTACACCATGAGTTACCGGATTTTCAAAATCTAGCATATCATTCATCGGCTTATACTCACCAACAAAACCAAATGCCGTATCATCATCTATAGTATGTACACCCTGAGCAGTATGTGAAGTCAAGAAACCGTCTTGATTAATAATAGCCGGTATTCTTACATCATGATCTTCAGAAACTTTAAAAGCTATAAAGTTTAGGTCATAAGCTTCTTGTGGACTAAATGCGTCAAACTGAATCCAACCACTATCACGACACAGATACATATCTGAGTGATCACCATTAACATTTAGTGGAGCAGCTAAAGCACGATTTACAATGTTAAGTACGATTGGTAGACGCATACCAGAAGCCTGATAAAGTACTTCAACCATAAGTGCAAGACCTTGGGATGAAGTAGCAGTTGCAACACGACCACCGGCAGCAGCAGCACCAACACAACCACTCATCGCAGCATGTTCAGACTCAACCATCACAAACTCACCCTCAACGAAGTTGTCTGCTTTAAATTTTGCATACCCTTCAACAATAGGAGTTGATGGAGTAATAGGATAAGCAGAAACAACATCAATCTGCGCTTGTCTCATTGCTTGAGCAGCTGCATGATTACCGTCCCATACTTCAATATCTTTTAATTGGATTTTATCAAATGCCATCTATTCTTCCTCCTCATCTTTTGTCGGCCATGAAGCCAATTCTGTTTCCTCATCTGCTTGTTCTGGGAACATCAGAAGTGATTTAGGGTTTGTCGGGCAAACCTCAACACAGATACCACAACCTTTACAGTGATCCATATCTACACCTATCATTTTCTTATCTCTTGAAATAATAGAAACATCTGGACAATAGATCCAGCAAAATTGACAATCAATACAGTAATCTTTATTATATACTGGCTTAATAAGTCTCCAGTCAGCTACACTCGCTGTATAAGAGTTGTTTTCAGAATATGCACGATCTCTTTGTGGTGTATGTGAAGAACATTCATCTATCGAACCATCAAATGAGCGAAGCATAGCTCCGATTTCAAACTCATCCCATCCTTTTTTTGCCATCATAAACTCCTTATTTCACTTCGTCGAAAGCTCGTTGAATAGCAACCATATTTCCATCAACAATCTTTTGTGGTAATTTAGCAAGAACTCTCTGCATACTCTCTTTAAAAAACTCTATATCATACATTCCGGATATTTTCATAAATGCACCAAGCATAGGCGTATTTGGAATAGGACGACCAATAGTTTCATTAGCAATAGCTATACAATCGAGTGTATAAACATCCTTGCCTTCTAGCTTTGGTTGAGCCTTAACCAATTCCTCTGTACTCATGTGAGTAGTTACAATATATTTAGTTGTATCTTTACCATCAACAGTTATGTCTGTAGTAAGCGCTAATGCAGGGTCAATAACAAAAACAAAATCTGGTTCCATGTACTTCTCATGATTCATGATAACACTATCATCAACACGATTGTACGCAGTCATAGGCGCCCCTCTTTTTGCGGACCCATAAAATGCAAATGCTTGCACATGCTTACCAGTTGTAGAAATAACATCTGCCAAACCTTTTGCACCCGTTACGGCACCTTGTCCAGCACGACTATGCCATCTAATTTCTAGCATAAATTCTCCTTCATTTTTTTCAAGTATATCTTAAAGAGTAACTTTAAATTTATAATCTTCTGTATTTTAGGCAAGTTGGTCTTAAAAATAGCTTGATAGTTTTACATAGTTGTATAACTAATCCATATATGTTATTTTTTCCCACCCTTTAAATATTTAACTGCTTCTAAGGCATCACATAAAATAATATCACTAAATTTTTTCAGAGTATCTTCATCATCATATCCACTTAATACTGCAATAGAATTTACACCTGCATTTTGTGCTGAAATCAAATCAAGTTTCGTATCACCAATCATCCAAATCTCTCTGCCTACACTATCTAAACTATCCATAGCTTTGAGTATCGGCTCGGCATGTGGTTTTGGGTTTTGAACATGCTCTCTACCAATCAAAACTTCAAAATATTGCATCAGACCAAAATGCTCCATTAAAATTTCTGAATATCTTCCTGTCTTTGTTGTTACTATCCCCAATGTTGCAAATTCACTAGCACTTAAAACTGCCTCTCTTGCACATGCCAAGAGTTGGGTTTTTTGTGTAGATATTTTACGATATTCTTCTTTATATGTTGCAACAAAATCCCAAACTCTCGTTTCATCAACACCCAACTCTCTATACATAATATCCAAAGGATAACCAATCAAAGCCATTATCTCTTTATCACTTGGATGCTTATAATCATGCAGATCAAAAGAGTGATGAAAAGTGCTAACAATCGCATCTGTCGAGTCTATCAGTGTTCCATCTAAGTCAAAAAGTATTATCAATTTATCTCTCCCTTTTCCCACTCTATATAATTGTGCCAAATCCCACTCAAACTTGGTTCAATGTTTTTTATCTTTTTATCTACTGTTGTGATGGAGTTTGGGATGTATAAAAAGAGGTATGGGTTATCATCTGTTATGATTTTAAACATCTCTTTCCACATGCCAGACAATACTTCTCTGTCGATTATGCTTTGAGACTCTTCTATCATCTTATCCATTTTTGGATTATTGTAACCTACTAGGTTAAAACCACCTTTTTTATCGTTATCTGTATGCCAAAACATATATGGGTCTGGAGTAGATGACAAACCCCATCCAAGAAGTACGCTATCAAATTTATGAGGAAAAACCACCATATTTAAAAATGCCTGCCACTCCATAACTCTTAGGGTTACAACTACACCGGCTTTTTTTAGTTGGTGCTGTAAAATCTGCGCAGCGTAAGGTCTTATAGCACTTGAATTTGATGTAACTATCTCAAAAGTAAAAGGGTTTTGCTCATCATATCCAACCTCTTTTAGGAGTTTTTTTGCCTCTTTTATATTTTGTTTTGGTGCTTTTACCTCAGGGTTGAATGCTTTTGTTCTCGGCAAAAAAGGACCACTACACACTTTTGCATGTTTAAAAAATAAAATCTCAACTAACTCCTCTCTATCTATGGCAAGAGAGAGGGCTTGACGCACTTTTGGATTTTTAAATTTATCTAGCCTTAGATTTAAACCCAAATATGTATAGGAGTGGCTTATCTCTTCATAGATGCTAAACTTATCAAAGAGCTCTTTTTTTATCTGTCTTTCATACTGCATCGGTTCAATATTTCCAATATCCAAATCACCAGATTTCAACATCAAAAAACGAGTCATAGGGTCAGCTATAACATGAAAAGAGATTTTATCTATCTTTGGTCGCCCCATAAAGTAGTCATCATTAGCAACAAGAATTATGTTTTTAGAATGTTCTAGTTGATGTAGTTTATATGGACCTGTTCCTATTGGTTTCGTGTTAAACTTAGAGTTCATCAAGTTCTCTTCATCTTTTAAAATATGCTCTGGAAGTATCCCCATCATCCAAGTTTCTAAAGCTTTAAAATAGGGCTTTTTATACTTTACTTTCACCGTAAACTCATCTACGGCATGTACAAATTCAACAAAACGAAAATTAGCACTATATGGTGAAACAATTTTTGGTGAAACTAAGACTCCATAAGTAAAAACAACATCCTTGGCAGTAAACTTCTCTCCATCACTCCATTTGACACTTGGATTTAGTTTGAAAATCAGCGTGGTGTTATCTTCATAATAAAACTCATTTGCTAAATCACCTATAATTGTTGAAGAATCTTTATCATATTTCAGTAATCCATTAAATATAAAACTAGCTATCTCTGATGAACTTGAATCAGTTGCTAGTATTGGATTTAGTCGTGAGGGATTGGCAGAAGTAGCCAGATGCAGGGTTGAAGCAAAAAGATTTAGAGACAAAAAGAAGAGCAGTAAATATTGCATAACTACAATTGCTTACCATTAATACTCAATTTTTTATCTAAAAACTTTACATTAAAAACAACATTATCACCCTCTTCTACAGCATAATTTTTCATAGATTTGCTTAATGATACCTCTTTGTAGATAATAGCCATCATCTCTTTAGAAAATTTCAACTTTGCATCAAGGGTTATGTTTTGGAGCAAACTAAGTGGAGAAGGTTTACTCTTTTTATGCAAAGCAACATCCTCTTTTAAAACTATATTTACTTTGATTTTAAAACCGTCAATATCTTTTTTATCTTTTATACTAAAGTTAGCTAAAGAAAACTCCTCGATGTCAAATCTCAAACCTTTTGAAAAAAGGTTAAGAGTGCTTTTTTCAATCTGATCTTGTAAACTGTTTGAGTAACTCGACTTTGTACGAGAGAGAAGAACTCTTAGACCCTCAAGTGCATCTTTATCTACATCACTTACTCTTAGGACATAGTTAAGTCCACTTGCTAAGAATGATGCTGTTTGTGTTTTTATCTCTAACTCTTTAAATGAACTTTTTGCATCAAACTCTGCTTTTTCACCCTCTATATTTGAAGAGATATTAACACTAATATCAGAACTATCTACTAAAACATCACTTTTTTTAGTTCCACTGATTTTGTACTCAAGGCTTTGAAGATTAGCTTGCATTGTATATGTAGAGTGAGACTTGAAATTTGAGTTGGAAGTAAAATCATTAAGCACTAAACTAAACTCTTCTCCATCATGTGTAGCATTAAAACCAATTTTTTGGATAGTAGAGTTAAGAGTAGTTGGAGCGATAAGAGATCCAGTTCCATCAAAAATAGCATCTGATATATTTAGAACAATTTTAGAGCCATCTTGCAAAAGATACTCCTCTTTTATATCTTTAATATATCCGTCAAAACCTTCACTTACAATCTTGTAGTTTATATGATATAAAACACCCCTACTCTCTAGTAGTGTTTTTAGATATTTATAAAAATCTTTGTCCTCTTTTTTGATACCTTCCATCATCTCACTTGAGAGTGATAAAGGATATATATCAGCACTTACTTCATCACTAAATAGAAAATTACTATACTCCAAATCTACACCGACAAGCACTCCAGCCAATGCTGCATCTATGTAAGGAGGAAGTTGATTATCAGAAAATTGTTCTAAATATTTTAAAAATTTCTTGCTATCTTTTACTAGAAATTCATAATGTTTTTTTGCACTTAAGTAAGTTGCTTCCTCACTACTCTTTGCAACCTCAATTCCATAAGAGGTAAGAGTTTGGATGTTGTTATCAAGCTCACTTTTAACAACTCTGTTTCCTAAAAAAGGAAGGAGTGCAACAACGATAACTACAATAATCGTTAGTAGGAGTAATTTTTTCATTTAAAGCCTTTTATTTACTAATGTTACGCACTATAATGAGCAAAGCCCATTATAGTGGCAGGGACTCAAAATTCCCTACAACCCCCTAAAGCTACAAAAAGCTAGCTTTTTGAGAGAAGATCTACCTTTTACGCACTTTTTTTACAAAAGTGTGTGAGATCAGTTATTAATAAAAGAATTATATATAAAAAATTATTAGTTTGTGGTTGTTTTTTGGGAAAATGTATAAAAAGATGTTTTACCAATGCAAAAGCATTGATAAAAAGTTCCAAAACGATTAACGCTTAGAAAACTGACGAGAACGACGAGCTTTACGCTTACCTGGTTTTTTACGCTCAACAACTCTTGAATCACGAGTCATCATGCCTTCAGGTTTAAGGATAGCTTTAATCGCTGGATCAAATGCAACTAATGCACGAGATATACCATGACGAAGAGCATCAGCTTGACCACCAAAACCACCACCTAAAGTAGTAGCAACGATATCAACTGAACTATCTTGTTTAGAAACAACTAATGGTTGTTTAACACGAAGTTTTTTCGCTTCAAGTCCACCTAACCATGCGTCTAATGAAAGACCATTGATTGTAATGTTACCTGTACCTGGAGTTAACCATACTTTTGCTATAGACGCTTTACGACGACCTGTTGCATATATTTTATTTGCCATAAATCAATCCTTACTTAGCAAGTTGTGCAGTGTGAGGATGTTCAGCACCTGCATATATTTTTAATTTTTTAAGCATTTTAGCACCAAGCTTAGTTTTAGGAAGCATACCACGAGCAGCTAATTTAAATAGTTTCTTAGGATTTTTTTCTAAAAGCTCAGACATTTTAACACTTTTAGTTGAACCGAAGTAACCTGAGTGAGAAAAATATTCTTTATTGTTAATCTTACCAAGACCGTTAAACTTAGCCTTAGAAGCGTTGATGATAACTACGAAGTCACCACAGTCAAGATTTGGAGTCCAGCAAACTTTATTCTTACCACGAAGAATAGTTGCTACTTCAGTCATCATACGACCAAAAGTTTTCCCTTCAGCATCGATTAAAACCCATTTTTGGTCAATCTGCTCAGGAGTTGCAATTTTTGTAAATTTCATTCTTGAACCTTTTCAAGTATTTTATTAAACAATACACAATATATGTTTGTTTTGTTGGTGGAAGTATAGCTTTTTAAGCTTATAAACTACTTAAATTTAGGTTTATATAAGGTTTAAACCTTAACTAATTTTATCTCATCTTTAAGCAGATAACAGATATATCCACATGCCATACTATCTGTAATCTCTTCTACTGCTTTTACATAGTAGCTGACCTGCTTGTGATGATGATTGGCGTAAAATATTGAGCTTTTATAATCTATAATATTCCAGATATTACTTTTTTGTACAAGCAAATCAATATATCGAAGATTATTTCTATATCTTATAGCTTTTTCTCTGTAACACTTACCATCAACCAGACCTATAAACTCTTTTGAATTGAGAAGCATTATTACTCGCTTTTGTATATCTTCTATCTCACCATCTTCCAAGATATAGCCATATTTGTTTATCATCATATCTCTGGCATGTGGAACTGCCTCTATTTTAAAATCTCCCAACATCTCAAGCATATAGTGCATTGCCAAACCGAAGTTTATAGATTTTAAGTCCTCATTAGTCTCTTCTTCTAGTTTTAGTATATCACTTTGAGTTCCGTAATAAAGATTTTGATACTCAAGCTTCTTCGGATGTACGACTTTAGTCGTACCTAATAGTGAGGCTGAAGCCTCACATCCGATTAACTCTCCACTGCTTCCACAAGTAAGATCCAAAATATCAAATGCAGAATCTTTTGACTTTAAAATCACAAAAAGATTATCTCTTGCCCTTGTAAAAGCAACATATAGAGCATTTAGACTATCTTCAACGACCAAAGTCTTCTCTTTTGCAAGAGCATCTGCATATTCGCTATCTATAGCATCCCTGCCCTTTGTTCTTAAGTAAACATTTTTTAGAGTAATATTATCATACTCATATATGATAGCATCCCGAGAGGCTGGTGCTTTTTTTAGTCTATCCATAACTATCACATGCTCATACTCCAAGCCTTTTGATTTATGAATGGTAAGCACTCTAACCCCACTCAAATCTGAAGCTGCCGCCTCACTGTCAAGTCTCTCATACTCAAACAGAAGCGCTTCAATATCTTGGTAGGAAGAGATTGCATTTAAAAATCGAATCAGATGAAAATCATCACTAAAAAGTCCATAAATATCTATAACTTTTTTAACAATATCAAATAGTTTGCTTTTTGAGAGATCAACTCTTTTTATCGGTTGGGTCTCTCTGTTTATCAGAGCAAAAAAGTTTTGCTTATAGATATCTTCATTAAAATAAAGATATTTCAAATACTCCAAAACTGCTTTAACGCTGTTCTGATTTATAAGCTTAGTAGTTGTTTCAGTTACAACCTCTATGCCTTCTTCTACAAGCCTATCTTTAACAGCTTCTCCATCGCCATTTGTAGCACATAGAACTGCTACTTCATCTATATTTGCACCGAGTTCTATGACTCTTTTAACCTGTGTTATAGTCTCATCAATCAACTCATCATTTTGAATAATCTCAACAAATCCACCATCTGCTTCATCTCTTACTTTTTGTGGCACATAGTTTTTTATCTTCTCTTTAAAAGTCAGATTTACAAACTCTATCACCTCTTTTTGGGAACGATAGTTTGTCAGTAGTTGTTGTGTCTCAGTGCGTTGTTCATCCTTAACCACTCCAAACAAAGCAGAAACACCACCACGAAACCTATAGATAGACTGCTTAACATCTCCAACAAAGAAGAAGCTTCCATTTTCAAAGATTCCACCTCCTGAAGTTATCTCATTTATTAGAGGTTTTAAAATCTCATATTGCACTATACTTGTATCTTGAAACTCATCCAAAAGCATATGTTCTATCTGCGAATCAAGCCTAAAATATAAAAACTCACTATCATCAATAAGATTTAATATCTCATAAACAAGAGTCGTAACATCAGAAAAACTAAGTTCACTATCATCCACATATAGTGCCTTTTTAGACTTCTCATATATAGCTACAAGTTCACTCAAAGCATAGAAAAAGTTCTGTTCTTTAGCCCTATTGTGATTTTTGACAGCCTCTTGAATCTCTTTTAAATATATATCCATCTCAGGGGTGAAACATTTTTTAAATACCCAATATTGTAAAGACTCTTTAACTATCCAACTCTTTACCCTCAGTTCATCAAAACTCTCTGCTGCTACTGCTTTTTGAAGTGAGGCAGAAGCACCTTTACAATTTGAAACGATAGATTGTAACCCTTTTAAACTCTGCATCGCTTCATCTTCATAAACTAAATAATCAACTTTACAAAATCTCAGATGAGAGAGTTCCTGCTTTCTTACATAAAACTCATCAAGCAGATTAAAGAGAGTTTCAAGCCTTTTGTTTGACTCTAAAGAGAGGGTAATAAGGGTATCTTTTTTACCTGCAACACTAACCTCTTTTAAAAACCTTGAGAGAAGTTTTAACTCATGTTGGGAGGTAAAAGTAGAAAAATCCGGCATAAGTGAAGCATAGAGAGAAAACTTTCTAAGAATATGTGTAAAAAACTTATCTATAGTCATTATCTTGGTATTGGAGTTTAAAAACTCATCTAAAATTCTTTGACGATTAGATAAAATATATTCACGAGATAGTTCCGTAACCTTTACAATCTCATCAAGTTCACCACGATTTTGTAACTCTTCCAAAGTAGATATAACTCTATCTTGCATCTCACGAGCAGCTTTATTTGTAAAAGTAAGTGCCAAAATCTTTGAGGGGGATGCACCTAAAAACAGCAAAGAAAGATAACGAACAACAAGCATAAAAGTCTTACCACTTCCAGCACTTGCTTCGTAGGCTAAATTGTTTTTAAATGCCATTACTCTCTACCACACATAGTTTTATAATCACAATACAAACAACTCTTTATATCTTCACATTTTTGAAAATCAATCTCTTCTAAATTTAGCATATCTTTTAAGTTGGACTCCAACACAGCCAATTTTTCTTGCATAAAAGGCTCATCTACTATCTTAGACTCTTTTAGATCATAATATCCACAGCCAACTACACTGCCGAGTCCTCCAGCTAAAAGATAGTAAAACTCCAGTTGAAAGTCAGTCGCCTCTGTGAAGTTATTTTTATTGTAAAGTGGATAAGAACCTGTTTTATAATCAAGCACAAATATCTCATTTGCTTTTTTATCTACTCTGTCTATTTGACCTATCAGTGTTGCTCCGGCAAAATTGCATTCAAAACTTTGCTCACAACTCTTTACAAGCCAACCACCCTCAAATCTCTCTATCTCTTTTTGACAAAACTTATCCATTCTTCTTTTTTGCATAGCGATCAGATATTTATCCAGTTCACTCTCTTGACATGCCAAGTCAAGTTCTCTATCTAAATCTCTTTTTAACTCTTTAACGCTACTATAACTACTCTGTTTCGCATATAAATTTTTCAAAGCCAAATGTACACTATTTCCTATCTCATACTCTTTGGGCATATCTTTTGGTATTTCATGCCCCTTTATATGCTCTATGTATTTGTAATAATATTTTCGTCTACATGTTAAAAAAACTTTGAGTCTTGTAGCTGAAATTTTTTTATCTCTAAAGGAATAATCAAGAACTATCTCTTTCTCTTCTTTGACACAGGGAGTTGAACGATTAAAAAGAATATTTGCATAATCAAGTTCGGTGTATAGATTTTGTTCTCTTATATTTAGCTGTTTTAAAAACCTAGAACCACTACTCTGGCTAGAATTTACAAAAGATATAGAGACCTCTTTTGAGTTGGCTATAAGCATCTCGTAGTAGTGTTTTTGTAGATTTTCTCTATCACTCATTGTTGGAAGATTTGCTATCTCTCTTATTTGAGTATTTAAAAACATATCTTTATCGCTTTTTTTAGGAACATTTGAGTCACTAAAATCAACTATAATCACTGCATCAAAATCTACAGAACGAGTCTCTAAAACTCCCATAACTGTAACTTTACCACCTCTAACATCATCTAAACTTCTTGAACCCAATCTTTGTAAAAATAGAGATATAAGTGACTTTATGCTCATGCCTTTCATATATGGCAAAATATTTTTAAAACTATACAACTCTTCTTCATAGATTTTTAGTTCTATCTTGTTTGAAAACACCTCTTTATACTCTTTTAAAAACTCTAAAATATTGACTTCATCACTGCGTTTATGATAGATGCTAAGCAGTTTCACATAGAGTTCATCACCAACTCTCTCTAGTCTTGAGTAGTTCTCTTTTGACTTTTGCTCTAGTGCTTGGCATGTGGAATTTAGTTTCTCATAGATTTGACTCTTTTTATATGACTCCCCCATAGCAAAGTTAAAGTTTGATTTATCATCAAAACTCTTTAATTTCTCTGCCATAGTTTCATCTGGCAGTATAACAGCTATATTTTCAGGTTTATAGCCTTTTTTCACTGCCTGATATAGCTTCTGTTTTATAAAAGCAATTTGCAAAATAGATTCACTAAATGATTCACAGCTTATATTTTTATTTTCTTGCCTTGGAATTTTTGAGATAATTTCCTTAGAATTCAGAGAGATTTTGTACTCATAACCAACCTCTAACTCAAACCCGAGTTCTAAGAACTTACTCTGCATCTTAGAGTTAAACTTAGTAGTATTAAAACGAATATTAACACTACTAAACTCACAACATTTTTGAATCAGTTCAAGTTCAAAATTTGTAAGATGACCATCAACAGAAAGTTCTATACTCTTATGAGTTAAAGCATAAGTTTTATTAAACTCATAAAGTTTTGGTAAAAAGATTTTATCCAATAGCTTTCTATCACTACATAACTCTTCATATCTCTTATAAAGTTCTTGAAGTATAGTTATATGCTCTTCATACTCTCCATAAATATCTGAACTCTCAAGATTGACTATATCATACTGCTCATGTGCCAACTCTTCAAAAAATTTAAAAATATATGATGAATTTTTAGTAAAAGTAAAAAAGTTTCTCTGGATTTTAAGTGAAGAAAATGAGTGAAAATCTGATGCTTCTAAGAGTAAAAGAACTCTACTGTCATCATCTAAAATTTTAAAATCTTTAACTATACAGAGTTTAGAGATAAACTCACTCATAGTTATAAAGTTTGGTAGAAAGAGCGTTTGATCTTCTATTGCATTTTGCTCGTGGCGAATAGCCCGAGCAGAGGGTAAAACTATAGTGGTTTCATCCATCTCAATCTATTTTAAAATTTCTCTAGTTTTTTTGCCAATCTGTAACTTGTCAAATCTATTAAAAATTTCTTTTGTTCTTGTATCAGCTTTTAAACTATAAAATTTATAGTTCTCACCAATATTAATCTTTATCATTAGATCCCAAACACCCTCTTTAGGAAGTGTTACACTTTTAAAGATATAGGTACCCTCACTAATAGTCGGCTCACTAAAATCAACTCTAAGATCTTTTTCTGATCTGTTCATAAAAACAGACAGTTTAGCACTGTTAACTGGATTTTTTTCCAAATCATCTATAATAACTCTTAAAGAAACATCATCTACAGAGAGACTATCAGCTATATATTTAACACTGTATTTCTTATCAAAAGCGATTCTGGCTTCTATAATTTCATTAGAATTTTTATCAACTTCATGATAATCATCCATATACAGATCACTCATCTGCACATCTGCATTAACAGTTACAATTACTGTTGCAACACAGAATGAAAAGACTAAGACTATCATAACTGCTATGGTATATGGCCAAATTCTTCCGTTACTTAAATTCATCTGGATGTTTTCTCCTATATAAAACTCTTCTGATATATTGGATTATAGCATAAACTATAAACCCATAAAAAATCAACTTCAACGCTGATATACTGTTTTTATTTGCATTTCCAGCAGCACTCGGTAACTCTACATTTTTACTATCTGCAATCTGCTCTGCTATATCAGCATAACCGTTATAAAGAGCAGCACTATATTTAGCAATAGTTTCTTTTTTCGCTTTTAAACCTATTAGAGGTAGAATTGTTCCACCATAGTTAGTTAAATTTGAGATAAAACTATCAAAACTATCACTACTAGTTACAGCAACTGCAAAAGCTTGCATAGGCGAAGCTGCCGGACTTAAAACTTGTTCTTTATTAAAATATTTATATAAAGATAAATCACTCGCATATATATCAACTTTCATATCTAATTCTGAAAATGTAAGCAATATAGTTGGTTCATCAAACTCTTTTATTAACTCTTTTTCATACTCAAGAATATTATCATAACCTTTAAACTCTTTGATAGAAACAAGCAACAGCTTAATTCCTGTTGCACTATAAAGTTCACCACCAAGCTTGTTTACATTTATCCTAAAATCAGGATTATTAATAACTTCATCTTTGTATAAATACTCATCTGCTACTAAAATATTTTGAAAAAATATAATGAAGATGAGGGCCGCTAGCCCTCTTGAAAATCTCAATGAAATTTCCTTAACCTACGAATAGGTGATTAGGTGTTACCACCGCATAAATTGTATAAATAGCCATTATAACAAGACCCCATGCAAGTATTTTTTCCATATCTACCAGTCCTTTACTTCACATCAACCATATGCTTAGCGTTATCTACGCTATTCATTTTGATTGATGTTTCATTTACTATTTTGTAATAATTATCGCCATTCTCTTTTTGAACAACGAAACCCCAAACTGTAAGACCAGCTAAAATACCAAGCAACAACAAAGTTGCAATCAGCATACCAGTTATACCATCAAGAGTAAATATACTTCTATTTTCATTCATATTAAACTCCTTATTTACTTAAACTTACAACATAAGCAGCAACAGCTTCTTTTTGTTTCTTGTTAAGTACTTCCATTGTAGGCATCGTACCGATAGCACCTTTTTTACCCTCAACGATAACATTTACAACTAATGCCGAATCGTAACTAGCAATATTTGGAGCTACAAACTCCATACCTTTACCATCTTCGCCATGACAAGCAGAACAAGTTCCGGCAAATACATCAGCACCTGCACCTTGCATACCATTAGCAACGAAAGCAGATACAGCATCAATCTCAGCATCTGTAATCATAGCACCTGTATTAGCATTGAAAAGACCATTACGATCTGGCATTGGCATTTCACTACCTAAAAGTTTATTGTTTGAACCATTCTCTATAACATGCTTAACAACACTTTTCTCAAGTCTAACATTAAGATCAGCAGCTTGTCCATCAATACCATCAGCACTAAGACCATGACACGCAGCACAATTAGACAGGTAAACTGATTCGCCCATCTCAACAAGTTTATCACCAACAATATCTTTATATTTTGCTTCAAACTTATCATTTAATACTTTAGTATCTTCATTATACTCACCAATCTGTGAATATGCGTTTACTGGATAACCAACAAGATAGTACCACATTCCCCAAATCATTGTTAAACCAAAAACTATAGCCCAACCGGTAGGTACTGGGTTGTCATACTCACCAACACCATCCCAGTTCTCTTCCATTAACTCACCAGTAATAGTATCTGTCTGCATCTGACGAACATATTTCACAACAACAAATATCGTAGCAATTACCAGTACAACAGCACCCAATATTGCAATTTGATTTACAATATCACTCGCACCATGTTTAAAGTCAAATGATATGTATGTAGCAAACAGCATAAGTGCAGTTACAACAATTGCCCATAAATAAAGCTTATTCATATATCTCTCCTATTTCTTTTTACCATCGGACATATCAGTCACCGGAGCGTCTGATATATCATCATGTAGTGCTATATTGCTATATTCTTCGTAGTCAGTACCATCTGCACTCTTTCTCTTAGTGTACAGATGATAAATATATGCATAGAAAACCGCAACACTAATTATCATGGCAATAACATAAGCATAACCTTGCATATTAGCAATACTCACTATAAATTCCTTTTACTTAAGAGAATTCATGTATGCAATAATTGCAACAATCTCTGGAATCTGACCATTAGCCACCATATCTTTAACATCTTGATTTTTCATATCTGCTGCTACCAATTTAGCTTCAGCCAATGCTAATGCACGAGCCTCTTCAACAGTAGCACCCATTTTGATAGTTTTTGTTGAACCATCTTTCATAGGAACAGGTTTGTTATATGGAACACCAAAAAAGTTTACTATAGTCACTTGCTCTGCATAAGCAGTATCAATATCAGACAAGTTTGTAAACATCCACTTATAGCCTGGCATAATAGTACCTGGAACAATAGCTTTTGGATCCATCATATGATTCTCATGCCACTCTGTAGTTCTATAGTTACCAACTCTCATTAAGTCTGGACCAGTTCTTTTTGAACCCCATAAAAATGGACGATCATACGCATACTCACCACTTAAAGAGTAGTGACCATATCTATCAGTCTCAGATTTAAAAGGACGAACTAGCTGTGAATGACAAGCATTACAACTATTTTTAATATAAACATGACGACCAGCTAACTCTAAAGTAGAGTATGGTGCAGTACCGATTACCGGACGAGAAGCCTCAGCAAAACTTGGTATCAATGTAACAACACCAGCAAAAGCTATAACCAAGAAACACACTACCGAAAACAAGAACGGATTTTTTTCTAACCAATGAAACATAATATTATTCTCCTTTTCTTATGCGCCCATAGGCGATGCAGATTGTAGCTCAGACTCTTCAACAGGACGAGCAGACATTGTTTTAAAGATATTATAACCCCACATAAATACACCTATAAGGAATAGAGTTCCACCAATACCACGAAGAATCATGTAAGGGTGTATCACGGCAACTGTATCCATAAATGAATAAGCTAAATTACCATACTCATCATGTGATCTCCACATCATACCTTGTGTAATACCACCAACCCACATAGAAGTAAAGTAGAAAACAATACCTAGAGTTTGAATCCAAAATTGTGCAGTCATAAGACCTTTTGAATATATCTCTCTCTTGAAAATACGAGGAGCCATGTGGAATATAGATGCAATTATCATAAATCCAACCCAACCAAGAGTACCATCATGAACATGACCAGGAATCCAGTCAGTAAAGTGTGCGATAGCATTAACTGATTTAACTGCTTGAACAGGACCTTCTAGTGTTGAGAACATATAGAAAGTAGAAGCTAAAAGTAAAAACTTAATCAATGGAGATGAAGCTACTTGTTGCCACTCACCTTTTAGAGTAAGAAGCATATTAATAGCTGAACCCCAAGATGGTAAAATCAATACTATAGAAAATACTGAACCCATAGTCTGTATCCAGTCAGGAACAGTTGAGAACAGTAAGTGGTGTCCGCCACACCATAGATAAACAAACATTAAACCCCAAAATGAAAGCAAAGACAATTTATAAGAATAAATAGCTTGACCAGACTCTTTTGGTAAAAAGTAGTACATCATCGCAATAATAGGCACCGTAAATACAAATGCAACTGCATTATGACCATACCACCACTGAACTGCTGCATCATTTGAACCTGCGTATGCAGAAACAGAGTGCATAATATCACCATATCCACCTGAAGCGAAATATGTAGGTACTTCCATATTGTCAAATAGGTAAAGCATAGCCACACCTAAGAAAGTAGCAATATAGTACCAAACAGAGATATATAGTGACTTCTCACGGCGAATACCGATAAGACCGAAGATACTAACACCCCACATAACCCAAACAACAACAATAGCGATGTCAACATGCCACTCAAACTCAGCATACTCTTTAGAACTAGTATAACCCATAAACAGTGATATTACTGCTGCAACTACTCCTAAAACATATAAGATAAAGTGTAGTTTACCTAAAGTCATTAAAAACTTAGACTCTGCCATCGATACCTTAAGTACACGCTGACCAACATAATACCAAGTAGCAAAAATACCACTTACCGTAAAACCAAATGCAACTGCGTCAGTATGCAATGGACGAAGACGACCAAATGCCGTGTATTCAGCCAACCCCTCGCCTAACACCAAGTTCAAACTTGGGAAAGCAAGTTGAAAAGCGATAA
Organism: Campylobacterota bacterium; assembly: GCA_034717415.1. Classification (GTDB taxonomy): domain Bacteria; phylum Campylobacterota; class Campylobacteria; order Campylobacterales; family Sulfurimonadaceae; genus Sulfurimonas. Next base: position 28,633 of record JAYELK010000150.1, read on the forward strand.
GTACACCGATTGTCATACCGACAATTCCAAGTATAATCGCTGACCACATAAACCACTTAGCAACTGTATAGTCATACTCTAATGGACGATTCTCCATATATAGCCTCCTTAAAAATTCAAAATAATCATATCTATTAATTTAAAATAAATTACATAGACTAATTAACAATGCCATAATAACAACTAAAAAATTTAAGTTATCTTAATTAATGACAAATTAATGACAAATTTAGATATTTATTATCTTTTTGTTTACTTTTGGGGTTTTATGTGGGTTTTGAGGAGATTGTAAATAGTGCTAAAGTGCCTCAAAGGCACTTGTACTATCTTCTAATGAGGGATAAAAATTCACTAAAAATATATCTGCTCTCTTTTGGTCCAGGACTAGCCTCTGGATGATGTTGAACAGAGAAGATTGGAGAGTCATTATACTTTAGACCTTCTATTGTATTGTCAAAAAGGTTAGTGTGCGTAACTTCTGCAATCTCTACAATATTATCAGAAACATTATAGTTATGATTTTGTGCTGTAATCTCAACCAAACCTGTTTTTTCATTTTTTACCGGATGATTTCCACCATGATGACCAAATTTTAATTTAAAAGTATCATATCCATGTGAAATAGAGAGAAGTTGATGACCCAAGCAGATACCAAACATTGGAATTTTAGCTTTGATGAGTTTTTTAATCTCTTCTTGCTCTTTTTTTAGAACCAAAGGGTCTCCTGGTCCATTTGATAAAAACACACCATCAATATCTTTAGCATTGTAACTCTGGATTAAATCATCAGCTTTAAAATCATTTGGAATAACTTCTACACCTATCTTAGCACTTACAATCTCATTTAAAATATTTCTCTTAACTCCAAAATCTATAACAGCTATTTTTACCTCTGCCTCTGGTGCATCTTCATACCCAAACTCTCTGTTAGAGTAAGTTGAAGAGTTGTGTTTATATGACTCTTTTGTACTAACTTGTTCTATATAATTAACATCTTCGATACGAGGAGAATTTTCTAAAATCTTTTTAAGTTCTTCTTTGTCGCTTATCATCGTTGAAGCCACCATCATCATAGCACCTTCACTTCTTATCATTTTTGTTAAAAATCTTGTATCAATATCACAAATTCCCATTATATTGTACTTTAAGAGGAAATCACTTAGAGACTCCTCTGCACGAAAGTTAGAGTATCTATCTTGATATTTTCTAACTATCATACCTTTGGCATGTGCAGATTTACTCTCCATATCTTGCTCATTTGTACCCACATTACCAATCTCCGGAGTTGTAAATGTAACAAATTGACCAGCATAAGATGGATCTGACATAATCTCTTGGTATCCACTCATAGAGGTGTTAAAAACTATCTCACCAACAGCAGTATTATCTGTTGCAAAACTTTTTGCTTCTAACAAAGTTCCATTTTCTAAATAAATCCATGCTTTTTTTAGTTTATTCATTATTGCATACCTCTTTTTGTCATCTCTTCACGGTAGAGTTTTTCATGTAAAATATCAAACTCATCAGTTCCAGGAATATATTTTTTCTTATATGTTCTGATTTTATCCATTACAGCATCTTCTATCTCTGAAGTATCTGCTATAAATGAAGTAATTGCATTATAGATGATGTTTTTAATTCTGTTTTCTGTTACTTCAAAATGAATTAAATCCTCTTCATAAAGTTCATCTAAAATCTTATGAGAAATATCTGAATATCTCTCTTCATAGTTAAGAATTACACCAAATTCAGGAGCAAGTTTCTTTTTAATCATAAAAAAGAGTTGTCTCTCATCTGCAAGCATAAACTCTATCTCTTCTTCATTTTCTTCACAAATCTCATCAGCTTTATCTTCCAATGCCATCTCTTGATCTACGCTGTGCATTAAAATTTTCTCTGCTTCATGTGCTATAGGCTCAAGCCCTTTAGTCATCGTGACTACACCACTCTTATTTAAGTCAATTGCAATTTTGTTTGATATATGAGGTATAGATTTAAGTGATATTTTCATCGTTTGACCCTACTTGTTAAAATAAATTTGACTATTTTACAATAAGTAAGGTAAAAGTATGATTATAATTTGGTAAGAGTATTGGATTTATTTATCATTTTTTATATTCTTGAGATAGTAACCACGGGAAGCAATATTTACGATGCTATTGGATGGCATCTTTTTTCTAAGCCTCTTTAAAAGACCTCTCAGCCCATCCAAACTTAATTCTAAATTTTTTTCATCTGTCCAAAAAAAATCTACAATCTCCTCAGAACTAAAAACTTTTTCACTTTTGGATGAAAGTAATTCTATTAACAAAATTTCATTTTTTGTTAAAATAACACTCTCTCCATCGTGCATTAAACTTCTCGTAACTCTATCAAAAATACAACTATCTGTTATGTAAAAAATTTCATCTATTCTAGCATCATTTTCCAGTTCAAAAACTGCTTTATTAAGTGTTTTTTCAAGCTCTTCTCTTCTAACCGGTTTTTGCAAATATTTAGTCAAGTAAAGTTCAACAGCTTTAAGCAACTTCTGCTCATCCATAAAAGCAGTGAGTATAATTATCTTGGTATTTTTTTCTATCTGGCGAACCATGGTTGCTACTTCAAGACCACTAAGATATGGCATCTTTATATCCAAAAGCATGATATCAACATCATGCTTATTATATAACTCCCACGCCTCTTTGCCATCTTTTGCTATAAAAACTTCTTTAAAATAATTTTTTAGGTACTCTTCATAACCACTTCTTATGATGTTATCATCTTCTGCATAAAGAATAGTATATTTTTTACTCTCTCTATTCATAGTTACAAAATCCCTTCAAATTTTCAAGTCTTTATATAATTTTATCGTAAATAATGCACCATTATCTATATTTTGCACACTAAGTTCTCCATGCATTGTATTCTCTACAATCATTTTAGCCATATACAACCCTATTCCGGATCCATCTTTATACTCTTTTGTACTAAAAAATGGTTCAAAAATTTTCTCTAAACTCTTCAGGGGAACCCCTCCTCCATTATCCCAAATCTCTATTACTATTTGATCTTTCTGACTTTTTACATCAATCTTGATAAGAGGGTGTAGAACTTTTTTTATTTTTAAAATATCCATAGCATTGCTAATTATTACTAAGATTACTTGTATAAACTCTTTCTCATCTCCTATAAAACTATGTTCTGTATCATAAGTAATATTTATTTCTATTTTTTCACGATTTATAAGTGGTTGAAGCAATGAAACTGCACGCTCTATTACCTTTTGGACACTAACACTACTATTTTCCTTCTTTGAGTCAAAATAGTGACTAAAACTAAAAATAGTATTTGACATATATGCTGTAAGTTCTTCAATCTGATCTAACTTCTTACTAAGTTGTATTTGAGTGAGTTTACCTTGCTTATACTCATTATCTACACTTATCAAAACTGCATTAATCTGTGCTAATGGCTGCTTCCACTGATGTGCTATATTTTGCAACATTTCACCCATCTGAGCAAGTTTTGACTGATGTTCTATCATTCTCTGCTTTTGAGCATTTTCCTCTTGAAGATTTAATTTTTCAGTAATATCTCTTAAACGAGCATGGATTATACCTCTATCTCTTAATTTTATATAGGTTAAAATAATATCTGCTGTAAATATTTTTCCTTCAAAAGTTTTATGTTGCCACTCAAAAGAACATGCACCATTTTTTAGACAAAGATTCATCATCTCTTGGGCTTTTTCATATGAATCTCTACCATCATTTTGCTTTTGTGGTGAAATCTCTGAAGGATTACAACTAATCACTTCTTCTTTACCCTTGGCTAGTAAGACTTTAACAGCTGCCTCATTACAATCAACAAACTTCCCATCTTCAATAATCAATATAGAATCAGTTGATTTTTGATAAAGAGTCTCAAATATCTCATTTTGTTCTTTTTGCTCATAAATAATAATTTGAGAAACTATTTTTCTAAAAATAAAGTATGTAACAACTCCAACAAAAAAACTCAAACATATAGTAATTAAGAGTGAAATAATGATGTTATACTTAAAATACTCTTTTATCTTAGATGTTTGTTCAACTACCTCTTTTTCTATATCATCAAAATATATTCCATACTGAATTATCCAGTTCCAATCTTTTTCTAACTGAAAATATGCCGTTTTTGATGCAAATACTTCTGAATTTGGTTTTTTTGAAATATAATTAACATAGGTAAAGCCATCTTTTTTTATGCCACGAAGCATCTCCCTTCTATGACTTTTAAAATCTCTGTCTTTTACATTTTCTGATATACACTTTCCAACAAGTTCTGGTCTGCTTTTGTTTAACAACACTTTAGCAAACTTACTACCACCATCAATATCAAGCAGTTCCACTATTACTGGGTATCTATCTCCTACAACTCTGCTCTTGCTAATTTCATCTACAAACTCTTTTTTTAACTCTTCTTCAATTTCATTATAACATTCACTATAACCGATAATCCAGTTAAATGGTTTAAACACCCTTAAGTAAGCGATTTTTTTAGAGTCTTTTTCTGTTTTAAAACAGTTATATTTTATAAAATTTTCTGAATGTTTTGCAGTAGAGTGAAGAGCATTTTTTATTGCTTTTATATTTTCATCTCTATAATGTGGAGATATTACTTCTACTTTGTGGTTTTTTTTCTGACTTTCTTGAAAAATAAAATAGTAATTGTCTCCACGATATTTTGCATTACTAAGAATCAGTATAATTCTCTCTTGCATCTCTTTTTTGCTAAGTTTATCTCTATTTTTCAGATAAAAAATATTTACAAGATTATACGCTCTATCAGTTCTTCTTTTTAATCTTTTTTGTAACTTTTCTTCTATTTGCTGTTTTTCATACTTGATTTTTGAGACTAAAGCTTCTACCTCTTCCTTGAGTATCTCTTTTTGCTCGCTATAATACTTTTGTCTATACTCTTTAATATTAGTGTCAAACTCTCTGCTATCAAAATATATATGGAATGAAGATACCAACAAAGAGGTAAAAAAAACAGATAGGGTAGGAAAGATTACAATCTTTTTTAGATAATCTCTATCTTTCATCTACCTCTGCCACTTCCTTTATTTGCTCTAAAGGTTCACTAAAAAAATAACCCTGATAACCACATATGCCAAGCTCTTTAACTTTTTTATAAACATTTTCACTATGTATATACTCAGCAATAACTTCTATGCCCATCTCTTTGGAAAATGTTGCTATAGCTTTTACAAGTATAAAGGCATTCTCATCACTGTCTATATTTTTTATAAGTGAACCGTCAATCTTAATAAAATCAGGTTTAAGTTCAATCAAGTGTGAGAAGTTTGCATAACCACTACCAAAGTCATCTATGGCAATTTTTACCCCTAATTTTTTCATATCCATTATAAAATCTCTTACAACGCTAAAATTTTCTATACTTTCAGTCTCAAGTATCTCAAATATAAGCCGATTAGCTATATTTGTCGTTGCCAACTGCTCTTTTATAAACTTTATTATATCTCTATTTGATATATCTTCATAAGAAAGATTGATAGAAAAAGACTCTTTCCTATCTTTAAAAGCATCTATAGATTTTCTAATCATAGTTTTTGTCAGTTCATTATAATAAGGTGTTTTTTTAATCGCATCTATAAAAAAATATGGTGATATTATCTTTTCATCTTCAACTATACGAACCAAACACTCATAAGTATTGCTCTCTTTTTTAATAATTGGTTGAAAAAATGGTAAAATATTATCCTCTGCAAGTGCCTTTTTCACCATCTCAACAGCTTTTAAATCATCAAGATATTTTTCTCTCAATCCAAAATCATCTGAATAGACAAGAAGAGACTGGTATGTTTTCTTGGCATGATTAAGTGTCATATCTGCATACTCCAAGAAGTTATCATTGTCAATGTCATGGACAATAGAGATAGTGACTGATAAATTTACTTTTATAGAAAAACCGTCAACATCTGCATCAATCGCGCTAGAAGCTATATTTTCTATCACACTCTTTGCTTTTTTTATACAAAACTCTAAATCATGACATCTTATATTTAAAAAAGCAAACTGATCACCTGAAATTCTATAAACACTACACTCACCGGCAGCAGTATCAATCAATATTTTTGATACATTTATAAGTATCTCATCACCAATTTTCTCACCGTAGATGCTATTTATAGTTGAAAATTTATCAATATCAATAAGCATTATTCCATTTGCACGAAAACGCTTAGTATTTTGAAGCAGTGCATTTCTATTTTCCAGACCGGTTAGTCCATCATGATAGTAAAGATGCTCTATCTCTTTTGTTTTGGCTTTTACTTTAGACTCTAAATTTGTTTTATACTCATAATTGTCTTTTTTTAGTTCTATTTTCTCTATAGATTTGCACAAAACATCAACAAACTGTTCAAACTCTATGGGCTTAAGCAGATAACCATCTATACCTATACGAATAGTATCTATAAAATAACCGGATTCATTATATGCAGAGAGTATTAAGATAGAGAGATCGCTATTTACCTCCCTTATCTTTTTTATCATCTCTATCCCATTCATTCGTGGCATATTAATATCACTAATGACTAAATCATACTCATTTTCCTGAAACTTCTCCCACCCATCAACTCCATCAACTGCCACACTGACATGCTCAAAAAAGTTTTCCAACATTCCAAGAGTAGAA
>JAYELK010000151.1:0-1578 GCA_034717415.1 Campylobacterota bacterium
TACTTATTTAAAATTGAATAATATTAAATTAGTACAAATGCTTCTGTTTTTGTGATAGAATTATATCTATACAATTAAATAGGGATTTTTATGCAAAACAGAACTACTTTAGAAAAATTAAGTGATAAAGTTTCACAAATACTGCAAGAGTATCACTCATTAAAAAGTGAGAATGAACTGCTTAGGAATGAACTTGTTATATTAAAAGCAGAGAGTGAGATGAAAAATCAAGAGATTGAGAAGCTTACGGAAGATAATACAATGAAAGATTTAGAAATAGAAGAGATAGTAAATAAAATAGAAAGTATTTTAGGCTAAATTTTATGAGTAAAAAAATTGCTTTACATATAGGTGGTCGCAGATTTGATGTTGATGTAGAGGATTCTTTCGCCCCTTTTTTAGAGGCTCAGATGTCAGAAGATTTCAATATTGATGGAAATAATGACCTAAAAATTTTGCTTCAAGCATATGTAAGAAAAAATCATGAACTATTTATGCAAGAACAAAAGATGCAAGAGATAGTTAAAAAGCTAGATAAATAAATAGAGATTTATAATTATATAAGTTAAAAGTGCTATAATTTCATCCTCTCAAATTAGAGATGGTGTGCGCTCGTAGCTCAGCTGGATAGAGCACTGGTTTGCGGTACCAGCGGTCACATGTTCGAATCATGTCGGGCGCACCATTAATAAACTCCCTAAATAACATACTTTCCAAAGAAAAAATCAAACAAAAAATAAACTTTAAGAAACAGAGTTATGTATTAAGTTATGTGTCTCACATTGCATTATTTATGCTACAATTACTTCATATGAGGTGGTTGTATGGATGATTTTGATATAGATGACGATGATTTTACTGATGAAGAGATTGCTGAATACCTTAATGAAACCATAGAAGAGTACGATAACTGGAATGTGAACCTTGACATATTAGTATCTAATCTTACAGATGGTAGTAAAATATTTTTATCTGAGATACATGAAAAAGTTGGCGATAAAATACTTTATATGATTTATGGTTATCTGAATTCTGAAAACTTGATAGATTACGATGAACTAACTAGTGGTGGAATGAGCGAGTTCATTGATAAACTGAATCATGCAGATACTTTAAATCTTATTGAGCTATTTATTGATTTTAAAAAACAAGAAGTTGAGCTAACAGAAAGTGAAATAAATTTTAAACATATAATTACTAAACTCAAAAGAGATGTATCAACTTTAAAAAAGAAACTATCTCAGCCATCAATATTTATTAACACCAGACAATTTGAAGAAAGATTTGGATTATCACCAGACCAGCAAAAGGGTCTTAGGGGAAGAATTCATGACCCACTACCACATACTGTTCCAAATGGAAAAACTATAATGTATGAAGCTGCAGTTGTTGAAAAATGGTTAGCAAACTATAAAAAGAAAAATTAATTTTGTTGTTCACTCATCAATGCTATCCCTGCAAGAACAAGGTGTGATTTTTTAATACCAAGTTCAGAAGCATAGTAGTTAAGCTTGTTTAGAACATCGACTGAGATTGTATAAGTTTGGATAATAGTTTTTTTAAAGTTAATCGGTATAT
>JAYELK010000152.1:0-8038 GCA_034717415.1 Campylobacterota bacterium
TTTTTTAAGAAATTTAGCGAATTTAGTGTAAAATGTTATAAATTAATGTGGTAGCAGTTTTTTAACGACGAAAAATTACTATAGCAAAGTATTAGCTACTTGATGTAATTGAATTTGCAAGTGGCTCCACTAATTAAGAGTTAATGAGAAAGGTGTATTTCTTACCCTTAATATAGTAGATAATTAATTTTAAGTTATAGATTAATCTTTTTTTTAAGAAACATTAAGTATACTAGAAGCTATTACATTGACTAAATAGGATAAGAGTGTTTAGTTTCATATAATAACAAATCCCAAAACAAAGGTTATATATGCCATATATCAAAAAAACAATGGACAGACTTAAGCAATCAAGTCAAGGTCAGACAGAGTTCTATCAAGCAGCTGAAGAGGTTCTTGTATCTCTTAGCCCATTATTAGAGAAAGATACAAAATATCAAAAGCATAATGTTATCGAAAGAATTGTTGAGCCAGAGAGACAATTTTTATTTCGTGTTGTTTGGCTTGATGACAAAGGTGATGTTCAAGTAAATAAAGGCTATAGAATTGAATTCAATTCAGCATTGGGACCATATAAAGGTGGTTTAAGATTTCACCCAAGTGTTAATGCCGGAATTATTAAATTTTTAGGTTTTGAACAAATCTTTAAAAATTCATTAACCGGTCTTTCTATTGGTGGAGGAAAAGGTGGTTCTGATTTTGATCCTAAAGGAAAATCTGATGCTGAAATTATGAGATTTTGTCAAGCATTCATGACTGAACTTTATAGACATATTGGACCAACTGCTGATGTTCCTGCTGGTGATATTGGTGTAGGTGGTCGTGAGATTGGTTATATGTTTGGACAATACAAAAGACTTACTGGTAGATATGAAGGCATCTTGACTGGTAAAGGTCTCTCTTGGGGTGGTTCTTTAGCTCGTACTGAAGCAACTGGATATGGAACTGTTTATTTTGCTGAAGATATGTTAGAAGATAGAGGTGAAGTACTTGAAGGTAAAGTTTGTACTGTTTCTGGTTCTGGTAATGTTGCTATCTATACAATAGAAAAACTTTATCAACTTGGTGCTAAACCTGTTACTTGTAGTGATTCAAGAGGTACAATCTATGATAAAGACGGTATTAATCTTAAAACTTTACAAAGACTTAAAGAGGTAGAAAAAGTATCACTTACAGAATATGTTAAAGAGCATCCTTCTGCACAATATACTCCAACTTCAGAATATCCTGCAGGGAGAAATTTAGTTTGGACTATCCCATGTTATGCTGCTTTTCCAAGTGCAACTCAAAATGAGTTAAATGAAAAAGATGCAGCTGATTTATTGAAAAATGGTTGTGTTTGTGTTAGTGAAGGTGCAAATATGCCTTCAACTCCAGAAGCAGTTGATCTTTTCTTAGCTGCTAAAATTGCTTATGGACCAGGTAAAGCTGCCAATGCCGGTGGGGTTGCTACAAGTCAACTTGAAATGAGTCAAAATGCAAGCATGGAAGCATGGGATTTTGAAACAGTTGATAGTAAACTTCGTAATATTATGAGAAATATTTTCATAAATAGTAATGAAACAGCTAAAGAGTTTGGAGATGCTGGTAACTTAGTGTTTGGAGCAAATATTGCTGGTTTTAGAAAAGTGGCAGATGCTATGATTGATCAAGGCGCTGTTTAGTTTTTCTTACTTACTTCTACATTTAAGACTGCGAAATAACTAAATTCGCAGTCTTAGACATAACTACTTAAAAATGCACCCTTATTCAACTACTTTAATTATATAATTAGATAAAATTTGGCGAATTCAGAAAAGAGAGTGTGCTATAGAAGTTGATGAGTATCTAACTGGTTTAAACGCAAGAGAAAAATCTCTTTGTGAGATTGAAATTTTTGGAGTAAATATATGACAATACTTTTTGATAATTATAATTCAAACTCTACATGCCAACCGTTATGGGGGTTTAGTGCTTACTTTGAAGAGTATAAGCTTCTTTTTGATACTGGAAGTAATGGTAGGGTGCTTTTAAAAAATATGAGTGAACTTGGTGTGAATGTCAAAGAGGTAGAGTATCTTTTTATAACTCATTCTCACTGGGATCATATTGGTGGGATTGATTCTATTTTGGAGTTAAATCCAAATATTACTCTTTTTATCCCATCATCACTTTCAAAACATCTTATAAAGGATTTGAAAAGTTTAGCTAAAGATGTGATTATTTGCACTAAAAAACCTCAAAAACTTTTTGCTAACCTTTATACAACTGGACTACTTGGAAGTGAGATGCCTGAACAATCTTTGATAATTGATAAAGATGAGACAAGGGTTATAACAGGCTGTGGTCACTTTGGAATTCAAAATATTGTAAAGGTGGCATGTGAAGTTATAGATAAAAAGATAGATGTTGCCATTGGTGGTTTTCATCTTTTAAGAAGTAGTGAGGAAGAGATTTTAGATTCTATTGAGGGTTTAAAAGAGCTAGGTGTAAGAAGAGTTTTGCCAACTCACTGTACAGGTGATAAAGCGATAAATATTTATAAAGATAACTTTGGAGAAAATTGTATCCAAGGTGGAATAGGCACAAAAATATAAAGGTAAAAAATGATTTTTAATTTAGATAATAGTGAGATAAATGACAAATATAAGTTAATGGCACAAACCATTATACCAAGACCGATAGCATGGGTTGTAACAGAGGATGATGGTGTAGTAAATATAGCACCTTTTAGTTATTTTATAGGCTTATCCTCAAATCCTGCGACTGTGTTGATTTCTGTTGGACATAAGGCAGAAGGTATTCCAAAAGATACATTAGCAAATATTAGAAAAACTAAAAAATGTACTATCTGTATGGTTGATGAAAATAGTCTGCATAAGATGCACTTTAGTTCAAAAGAGCTTGAAAAAGAGATAAGTGAAGCTAAAGAGTTTGATATTGAGACGGAGAGTGTTTTTGAAGATTATCCAGATATGATTAAAGATGTTCCTTGTGCATATTTTTGTGATTTTAATCAAGAGATAGATTTAGGTGGTGGCTCAACGATACCGTTAGTCTTAAATGTAAGACAAATCTATATAAAAGATGAAGTAATTACAGATAAAGAAAGAGTGACCATAGAGTTTAATCCAATAGCTAGAATCGGTAAGAGTTACGCACCATTAGGTAAAGAGATAACTCCACCAAAAATACCGTAAAATTGTATAGATAGAAGTAATTTATAAATTAAGTTTTAATTATGTTCTTATAGATACAATTTTACTATTAAATTTAAAGGCTCAACATGAAGAAGATTTTAGCAACAACAGCGTTAATCGTTGCATTAGTTACACCAGCTGTTTTAAGTGCAGACCAAGCAAAAGGTCTGAATGTTTTAGTAAACTCAGGTAACCCTCAAACTCAAGCAATGGCGATGGTTTTATCTCTAATGAGTATGAAAAAACATAAAAAAGAGGTACGCATAGTTCTATGTGGTGAAGCTGGAGATTTAGCAGATAAAAATATTAAGGGTGTTCCCATTAAGAGACCAAATGGCAAAGCACCATCTGCAAAACAGCATCTTAAACTACTGATTAAAAAAGGTGCAAAAGTAGAAGTTTGTCCTCTATATTTACCAAATGCAGGTAAAGATAAGTCAGTTCTTTTAGAGGGTGTAACAATTGCTAAACCACCAATGGTTGCAGGAAGTCTTTTAAACAGAGATTTTCAAAACATAACTTTTTAGTAGTTTTTATCTTTGATAGTTGAATATCTTGTATATTTTATAATTACAACGATTCTTTCAACTATCTTTGCAATTGCAGGACTTGGTTCTGCTGTTGCTTTAGTTCCCACTCTAAATATTGCCGGACTTAGCTTTGATATGGCTAGAGTTAGTGGTCTTTTTGTAAACTCCATCAGCACTGTTACTACAAGTATTTTAAATCTAAAAAAACAACTCTTTGATATGAGTTTTGTTGCACCACTTGTTATAAGTTCTGTTGTTTTTGCTTATATTGGAGCAAAAATCTCACTGAAAATTGATGTTGAGATTGTAAAAACAGTTTTTGGTGTCACTCTATTTATTATTGCTTCTATGATTCTTTTTTTTAAAAAACCACAACACCCAACTCTTCATAATTCTAAAGCTATTTTGATTTTTGCAGGTTCAGTTGGTGGTCTGTTTTCCGGATTTCTTGGCATAGGCGGTGGTTCAATTATTTCACCTATATTACTACTTTTTGGTTATGATATAAAGAAAATATCTATCGGCATATCTTTTGTTATCCCATTTTCATCTATAGTGGCATTTGGTAGTTATGCGAGTGTTATTGAACTTGATTATACTCTTTTGTGTATAGTTGGTGTTGGAGCATATATAGGTGGGATGATAGGTAACTATATCTTGCATTTTAAAGTACATCCACATGCCATAAAGAAGATACTTGCAGTTGCTCTGTATATTATAGCGATTAAGATGTTATTTCTCTGATTAATCCATCCAGCGAGTTGGATCATAACCATCTGTTGGACGGACTACTTCTTTTTTCTCTAATTTTTTAATCATTATCAAGCTATTAGTATCTTGAATCTTTTCAAACCCAAATTTTTCATAAAATTTAATCGCTTTTGGTTTATGAGTTATATCAATACTTATCTCTTCATACAAGGCTCCAGCCTCTTGTAAAAACTGCTCCATCATAAATATTCCAATACCCTGCTTTTTAAATTTAGGAACTATTGCAAAACTTATAATAGGAGTGTCACCATCTATCTTTCTACTCCAAATTGCACCTGCAATTTCGTTGTTTACAAGAGCATAAAGTCCTAAATCTTTAGTTGTTAGACCATAAAAATCTGTATAAATATTAAGATTTGTAGTATCGCTTGTATGGGCTAGTTTCACCATATCATTAACGATTTTTTGTTCCCAAGACCTTAAAAAGTATAGTTCTTTGTTCACGATAACTCCTCTATTTTTTGCTCATAATTTTCATTTATCTCATCTAACTCTATCTGTGCTTCTTCAAACTTTTCAAACAGTTCTTCAACATCTGCTTCCTCTTTTGAAACAAGTTTTGAAAGTTCCATTAGTTTTATGCTGTCTCCACTATTTGAAACTTCTATAAGTTCTTTATGATGAGACTCTAAAAGTTCTTCAAGTTCCATGATTTTGGTTTCTAGTTTTTGGACTTTTTTCTTTAGAGGAGAAGTTATTTTATTTCTTTCTCTAATAAGTTCTGCTCTAAGTTTCTTGTTTTCTTTGTTGTTTGATTTCGGAGTAGCTTTTACTTTTTCTTCTTTAACTTCATCTTCCCAACCGATTTTTTCTAAAAAGTCATCATAGCCACCATTAAAATATTGTGCGTCATCTTTAGCAAAGATGATAAGTCTGTCACATACTCTTCTAAGCAGTTCTTCTGAGTGAGTTACTATGATTACTGAACCTTTAAAGTTTCTAATAGCAATCGTTAAAGCTTCTATGGAATCCATATCTAAGTGGTTAGTAGGTTCATCAAGAAAAAGCAGATTTACATTACGAGTTAAAATTTGTCCTAACATAACACGACTTTTTTCGCCACCAGAGAGTAGGGATATTTTCTTTTTAGCACTCTCTCCACTAAACATCATTCCCCCACAAATGCTTCTAACACTTGCTTCACTTAGTTGTGGATTTCCTACATAAATCTCATCCATTACAGTGTTGTTTGGGCTTAGATGAGAGATGTTTGTTTGACCAAAGTGGGCAAAAGAGGTTGTTGTATGGTACTTTACTTCGCCACTAAGTTGTTTTAACTCTTTTGCGATTGTATTTAGAAGTGTTGATTTCCCCTTACCATTTTTACCGATAATTCCTAGACACTCACCTTTTTGAAGCGTAAAAGATATGTTTTTAAATAAAATATTTTCAGGTGTATAGCCAAAACTCAAATCTTTAACTTCAAGTAGAACTTTTGCAGGAGTCTCTTTGAAGTTAAAGTTAAAAGCTAGAGTGTTATCAAAACCTAAATCTTCCATGATCTCCATCTTTTCTAGTTGTTTAACTTTTGATTGAGCCAAAGCAGCCGTTGATGCCCGAGCTTTGTTTTTAGCTATAAACTCTTCAAGTTCCTTTACTTTTTTATCTTGAGATACTTTTTGTTTGGCATGTAGTTCATCATTTGCACTTAGTTGTTCATAAAATTTATGAGTATCGCCTTGAATAATCTCTATTTTTTTTCTTACCAATCCCATGGTATGTGTAGAAACAGAATCCATAAAATTTCTATCGTGAGTGATTAATATAACTTCACCCCCAAAGGCTCTTAAAAAAGATTTTAACCATCTAAGAGAGATAATATCAAGGTAGTTGGTAGGTTCATCTAAAAGGAGTAAATTTGGTTCAGTTACAAGAAGTTTAGCAAGATTTATACGGATCTGATAACCACCGGAAAAAGAGAGTGGGTTTTTTTCTAAATCCTCTTGAACAAATCCAAGACCAAAAAGAATTTTTTCAACTCTATAAGTGTCATATTTCATCTCATCTTCTAAAGCTAAAGCAGCCTCTTGGCGAAGAGTTTTTTCACTAAAAGTAAGATGTTGTTTTAGTGTACCGATTTTATAGTTTTTAGGGATGATAATATCGCCACTATCAGCACTTTCTTCATCTAAAATAAGTTTAAATAGAGTAGATTTTCCACTACCATTTCGACCAACAAGACCGATTCGGTTTCCTGAATTTAGTTTAAAATTAAGATTGTTGAAAAGTTCTTGACTTGAGTAGCTTTTTGAGATATTTGTTAGTTGTATCATTGCATTCTTTTCTTTGATTTTAGGATATTAAGTAGTGGTGCAGTTTTATATTATGCGTAAATATCTAACAGATGCTCTGAAGTTACAGTAGGCTTAACCTCTGTAGTTTGTGAAGCTTGAAAACTTTCAGCACTTTTTTGCACTTCATTTCTGTTTTGCAGAGTTTCATCAGATTTTTGTTGAGAAGTTTCTTCTGCTTTTTCCTCTTTTTTTACACTACTCGGATCAAGTTTGCCAACTTGCACAGCGTTAGGTGATGGTGTTTGATATGTGTAACTAGCTATTGTCATAACATCTCCCTTAAACTTCTAGTATTCTACATTATAGCATAGAAATAATTATGCTAGTTTTTTAAAGTTTTTAACGGTAAAAAGTTTAAGATTTTCACCCTTTAGTGCTTTAAGTTCACTAGAAAAGCCTCTTTTAGATAAGATTACAAATATATCTGCTTCTATATTTGCTTTTTGGCAATTTTCTTGTAGTTTTGTTAGTTCACTTTTTTTGATTTTAGCATTTGTATATTTACAAGTTCCAGCGATAACTTTTCCGGATTTTGTTTTAGCGTAGATGTCAATCTCAACACTATTATCCCAATAACTCCCTATCTCAACAATAGGGTCATCTCTGAACTCAAGTGTTAAAAACTCATGCGATAGTTGCTCAAAGGTCAAGCTTATAAACTCCCGTTCACGATTTGCAAATCTCTCTTTAATCTCTTTGTAATCACCCTCTTTGATACCTTTAAACAGAGGGGATATAAAAGCAAACCAAAATCTCATAAAAGGTGAAGAGAAGTAGAGTTTATCAGATACTTTTTCATCCTCACTCCATGTGGTAAATATTTTTCTTGATGGTTGTAGTTTGATGATACCAGTTTCACAAAGTTCTTTTATGGCTTTTTCTCCAACATCTTTAGCAACATTGGCTCTTCTAAAAGCTGTATGAGTCTTTGCGTCGCCCGTCGCGATACCGGTTAATATAGAGTGATACATCGGCATACCTGTAGTAAGTTCACTTACATCATTACGAATATAAGTGTAGTCTGATAGAACAAGTTGTTCAATAAGTTGTATAGTTGGTTTGGTCGTATCTAGTTTACCCCATCCAACGCCACCAAATATAGCAAACTTTTCAACTGCATCTTCAAAGTTTTTAGGTTTGTGGTCTTGGTAAAAAGAGCGAAATTGTTCCAGTTGTGTATCTCTGTTTAAAATAATGAGAGAGCCTTTTTTTTATATATGAAATTATACAAGCTTTTTGACTATAATTGCATATAAATTATAAA
>JAYELK010000153.1:0-1575 GCA_034717415.1 Campylobacterota bacterium
GCTCTTTACGGTCCTAAGCTTATTAGGACGGTTGGTGGAGAGATAACAGAGCTTGATCAGATGAGAGCATTTTCTGTTGCTATGGCGGCTTCTATCACTGTTATTATTGCTTCTCAGCTAGGTCTTCCTGTCTCTTCAACTCATATTGCCATAGGTGGTATCTTTGGTGTTGGTTTTTTAAGAGAGTATCTTACAAATACAGGGCAAGAAGAGGTTGTGCATAAAGAAGAGGTAACTATTGAAGAAGAGAAAAAACTTTTAAAAGCATATACCAGTGAAAGAAAAATGCTTGAAGAAAAAGATGGTAAGACTAAAGAGGACTATGAAAGAGTGGTTGAGTTGTATCAACTTATCGCAGAAGAAGAGAAAAAGATAAAATCTTCAAAAAAACATATTAAACAAGTAGAAAAAGTTAAATATGTTAAAAGAGATACGATTAAAAAGATTGTAGCAGCATGGGTAATAACTGTTCCAGCAGCGGGTCTGCTTTCAGCAGCAATATTTTTTATGATTAGGGGAATTGTTCTTTGATTCTAAAAAAATTATTTCTTCCTAGTATTTTAGTGGTTCTAGCTTATGGTTTTTGGATAAGTCCGGACTTTAAAGAGATAGCAGCAGGTGTTGCTATCTTTTTGTTTGGTATGATATCTTTAGAAGAGGGTTTTAAAGCTTTCTCTGGAGGCACTCTAGAAAATATTTTAAAAAAATCTACTGATAAACTTTACAAAAGTGTTGGTTTTGGTGTCCTTGCTACTACTATAATGCAATCAAGTTCTCTGGTTTCAGTTTTGACTATCTCATTTTTAGGAGCTGGATTAATAGGTTTGGCTGAAGGTATAGGGATAGTATTTGGAGCAAATATCGGTACTACAACCGGTGCATGGCTAGTTGCAGGATTTGGACTTAAGGTGAAAATCTCAGCTTATGCTATGCCTATGCTTGTTTTTGGTGTGATACTTATATTTCAAAAAGCTAAATCACTTAAGGGTATTGGTTATATTCTTGTAGGTCTTGGATTTTTGTTTTTAGGTATCCACTATATGAAAGATGGATTTGAAGCATTTAAAAGTGCTATTGATCTCTCTAGTTATGCAATAGGTGGTTTAAAAGGTCTCTTTATATTACAGGTATTGGTATATTTGCAACGGTTGTTATGCAATCTTCACATGCCACGCTTGTGCTTATTATTACAGCACTTTCAGTTGGACAAATATCTTATGAAAATGCTTTAGCACTTGCTATAGGGGCAAATGTCGGTACAACCATAACGGCTATCATAGGTTCGATGAGTTCCAATATTGTAGGGAAGCGACTAGCTGGGGCGCATCTTATCTTTAACTTTGTAACTGGACTTATAGCCATAGTATTTATGAGTCAAATTATGTTGTCTGTTGAGTATATTAGTTCTATTGTTGGTATTGCAGAAGATGATTATACTCTTAAGCTTGCAGTATCCCATACTATATTTAATGTGATTGGTGTTTTAGTTATGGTTCCGTTTATCGGTAAACTTGTAGTTTTTCTTGAAAAAACACTAAAACATAGTGATAAAAAAATAAAGTCAGATGCAGAGGG
>JAYELK010000154.1:0-1574 GCA_034717415.1 Campylobacterota bacterium
AAGAACTTAACTCAGAATCAAACGAAGAAGATTCAAAAGTATCTAATTGATTTGTAACAGAAATGTAACCAAGCTAATTTATACTTTCAACAATTAAAAAACAAAGGAAACAACAAATGAATAAAATAGTTTTATCAGCTTTAGCTGCTTTAACAATCGGTACACTGTCTGCAACTGCAGGTGATGTAAAGTTCTATACAGATGATAATGGTCAAGTTTTTACAACTGCCGGTGAAGGTCGTACAGAACTAAAAACTAAGACTACTCCAGTTTCTGCTAAAGCTTCTAAGCTAAAGTTTAGCGGTAAACATTATTTAGGTTATACATATAGAGATTATAAAGATTTAGATGATGGAACAAAAGAGAAATCAACAAGTGGCTTTGAAGCAAGAAGAAACTACTTACAAGTAAAAGCTTACTTTTTAGAAGATCCTAAATCTTACTTTCGTGTAACGCTAGATGCATTGACTACTCACTATGCTGCAGATAAATATGAACCTGAATCGGCTGGTTATCATAATGTATATGTTAAGTATGGTTATCTTTACTTAAATGACATCCTTCCAAATACTGGTGTTGAAATCGGTATGGCACACCGTCCATGGAATGACTATGAGTCAAGTGCAGGTTGGAATATGAGATCTATCTCTAAAGTATTTACAGAGGCTAGTGAAGGTGCTCACATCATGAACTCAGCTGACTTAGGTTTTAACTTTAAAACAAAAACAGACTACTTTACTTCTGAGTTAGGTGTATTTAACGGTGAGGGTTATCATGCTGATGATGGAGATAACTTATCTGTTGGTATGAGTGGTGAGTGGAGACTAACTGCTGCTGTTCTTGGTAATGGTAAGAAAAAAAGAAAACCTAGCGCTACTTACCTAGATGCTTCTTTCTTTGGTATAGTGAATCAACACGCCGGAGATAATGGTGATGAAGATTTTACAATGATGGGTGCACATGCCGTATATAATATGCCGTCATTTTTACTATCTGCTCAATATGTAACATCTGATAGTGATAACTCAAACAACAGTAGTACTAGCAGTCAGTTTAATGGTAATGGTTACTCTGTAAATGGTACTTTTAGACTTGGTTCTAAAAAAGAGTTCTCTGTGTTTGCTCGTTATGACAGATGGGAAGCAGAAAATGAAATGGATAATGAAAAATATCAGACTGACAGCACTATCTATGGTGTTGCTTGGCAACAAAATAAAAATGTAAAATGGTTAGTTTCTGGTCAAACTTACGATACTAAAGATGAGAAAAACTATAAGGGTTCAACTACACACGATTGGCAATCTGCAATGGTTACTGCTGAGGTTAAGTGGTAAGCACTATAAAACAGTAATAAATTCTATTCTTTCTTCTCCCTGTTTAAATGCAAAGTTCTTGACAGCTTTGCATTGAACAGTTACCTTTTCTACATGCCAAGACAGATATTCATATAAAAACATTGATAAATTAAAACTATAATGGTTATAATAATTACAAATTTTAATGAAGGTACAACTATGTCTAAAGAGAGTGTAGCAAAATATCCTGATATATTTAGTGATTTAAAAGATCAAGTT
>JAYELK010000155.1:0-7948 GCA_034717415.1 Campylobacterota bacterium
TTATTTGAAAAATCCAACCGTAATATCATCGTCAAGGTAGCCATCTTTAAATAGCGTTTCCCTAACACCTAAATCTTTTGCAATTCTTTCTAGTTGGCTCGTAGAGATGTAGTTATATGTCTCACTATCCCTCTCTCCATGAAGTATGTTAAAGATAAAACCCTCTTCACATGCCATAAAGCAGTTTCGTATAAACTGATGAGTTTCAAAACTATTTAGTACATTCATTGCGCCACTACAGAGATAGTAGTTGGCTTGTGGAAGTTTGTCTTTGCAAATATCTGCGATAATAATTTCACAACCTGTTTTATCCGAAGCGATGGAGTACATATCAAGTAGAGAATCTATGCCGATATACTCTTTTGGGAATTTTCTCTTTTTTTGCATATAGGTGTAGAGGTCACCAAAACCACATCCGGCATCTGCAATAGAAAAAGTGCTTAAATCTTTGGGTAACATCTCCAAAATAACATCAAATCTAATCTCCTGATTTTTTTTAGATGCCCAGTTTACTCCTTTGGCAGTTGTTCCATGCACCTCTATGGCAGAGGTATAAAATTTTTCACTATCTATGCGTGGCATAAAACACCTTTTGGAAGTTTAATAAATTAACTCAACTTCTATACGGCGATTTTTAGCACGACCATCTTCATAGATATTGTCAGCTATAGGATCTTTTTCACCTCTGCCGATGGAAGTCAGTCTTATTGAACTAATCCCATAACTCTCAAGTGCTTTTTTTACAGCTTCTGCCCGTTTTTGAGAGAGGGTTTTGTTGTATTGCTCTTCTCCTATACTATCTGTGTAGCCATATATAACTACTTGGTATCCTTTGTTTTGTTTTAAAAACTCTGCAAAATTTTCTAATTGATTTATCAAATCTTGAGAAACATCATACTTCGCAGGAGCAAAATTCACTTCAAGTGTTGCTGTTTTTGGACAACCATCTTCATCTACCATGAACTCTCTGCTTGTATCTGGGCATCTATCTTTTGAGTCAAAAACTCCATCACTATCACTATCAAGTCTTTTTTCTTTAGGTATAGTTTCAGCTTCTTTTTGTTTTTCGATTTTTATCTCTTTCATCTCTGTTTTAAGAGCTGTTTGTGTCGGTGCTTCTTCGACAGCTATTGGTTTTATAAGTTCAAACTCTTGGGCATTTAAACAGAGTGTCAGTAGTGTTAGCAGTATATATTTCATTCTCTTTTTCCTTTATAAATCTTTTAAAATAGATGGAATCTCATCCGAGTTTTTATTCTCAATAAATTTATTTAATTCATTATTAACTTCTTTAGTAAGTGTTTGAATAGCTTGACTTAGGTTGTCTTCGGCTGTATCAACAAGCTTTTGTTGAGTTTGCTCAATTTTTGTAAATTGATTCATAGTTTTTATAAAAAATTCTTTATCATCCGTAAGTAAAACTATATCTTCTTTTGCAATCCATTTTCTTTGAGTCTTTGCATCTTTGTTAAATTCAAAAATCACATTATCACTATTTTTTGAAGCTATATATTTGGGTACTTTAAAACCTATAAAACATTTGAGGGGATTATTTACTTCTTTTTTAATTACATAATACATTTTAAAAGTATATAGTAATTTTTATAATAGACTTCTTGTATGATAAGTATATGGATATTGGATATTAAGAGATAATTATTATCTTTTAAGTTTATCATAGATATAATTCTTTTATCAATAAAAAGGTAGAAGAATGAAAACTTTAATCTGTATGGCATTAGCTACAGCAACACTTAGTGCTGCAAGTTTAGTAGAGACGGCAAAAGAGGCTGGTCTTAAACCAATTCCTAGTTCAAAAGTTGAACTTATGAAACTAATCGACAATCCAAAAAATCCTATTACTGACGAAAAAGTAGAACTTGGTAAAAAGCTATATTTTGACCCAAGATTATCAAAAAGTGGTCTTATTAGTTGTAATACATGCCACAACTTGGCTGAAGGTGGAGATGATGGTGTAGGTGCAGCAATAGGTCATAAATGGACAGCTAATCCTCACCACTTAAACTCACCGACTGTTTACAATGCAGTATTTTTTGATGCACAGTTTTGGGATGGTAGAGATCCGGACTTAGAAGCTCAAGCACAGGGTCCTATGCAAGCAGCTCCAGAGATGTCAGCTACAAAAGGGCATGTTCAAGCAGTAGTAACTTCAATGCCTCCATATGTAGCAGAGTTTAAAAAAGCTTATGGTAAAGATGTAAAGATAACTTTTGAAAAGATTGCTGATACTATTGGTCTATTTGAGAGAACTCTAGTTACTCCGTCTGTTTATGATGACTACTTAAATGGTGATGATAAAGCTATGACTTCTGCTCAAAAAGATGGTCTTAAAACTTTTATAGATAAAGGTTGTGCTAGTTGTCATAATGGTATAGCACTTGGTCAAAGCATGAATGCTTTTAATATTACAGGAACATATAAGTACCAAAGCGTAGGTGATTTTAAAGGTGATGCAAATGGTATGGTAAAGGTATCAACTCTTAGAAATATTACTCAAACTGCACCATATTTTCACAATGGTAAAATTTGGAGTTTAAAAGAGGCTATTGTTGAGATGGGTCGTATCCAACTTGGCGCTACAATCACAGACACAGAGGCAGCTTCTATAGAAGAGTTCTTAAAAGCACTAGATGGTAGAAAAACAGATATAATCATTCCACAACTTCCAGTTTCTACAGATAAAACTCCAAAACCAGATTTAAACTAAAAGATTTAGCTATTTTAAAATAGCCGGGTCTTTTTCACTTATAACACCATCAGGTGTTGTAAGTAGCAGTTCTATCTCACAGCTTAGATACTCCGAAGTTGTCAAGGGAGTAAAATTTTTATCTTCAAAAGCTGATTTTTTAGCATTTCTTACTATATCTTCAAGCAGAGAGTTTAAGGCAGATTTAGTTTTAGATGAACCTCTTAACTCATTATCTATATAGATATTTACTGTTGTTGCAATTTTTTCATTTAAAAGAGGGTGTTCGTTTAAAAGAGCATCTTTGTTTATGGTTCTTTGAGCCTCAAAAACTTCAGCAATGGAGTCACGAGCAAGTTGTAGTAAAACAGAACGAGACATCTATAACTCCTTTTTATTCATATTATAGCAAAGTTTGTTTTTCTTCTTTTCTCAGCTTATAATTATTTATAAGTTTTATGGTAATCATTACACTGATAACTTGAATAAGTGCTGCTAAAATGAAAGCATAGTAGTGTAGAGTATCTATAGAGTTTGCACTAAAAGCAAGTGTTGCCATCGCGATAAGTAGTGTTAGAGGCATAGAGTGGCTTAGTCCCATTAAGATAGAGTCTATAACTCCCAGTTTTTTTATAAAAACAAGAGATGCGACTACTCTCATAACTATCATTACTATAGCAATTAAGAAGGCTTTATATATCAAACCATCCATTGAGAGAGCATTTAGATCAAAAGAACTTCCAATATGGATAAAAAAGATAGGAATTAGAAAACCAAAACCATAAGATGCCAATTTTTCCGGAAGTTCGTGTTTATGTTCAAAAAATGTAGGTATAAATATACCTGCTAAAAATGCTCCAAAGGCAAGTTCAAGTTCCAAGTAGAGCATCGCTCCAACAAGTAGAAAAAATATTCCCATAGAGAGTCTTATGTCTTGTTCTTTATTGTCTTCATGAGGCATAAGAGCAATTGAGACTTTTGGAAACCACCAGAAAAAAAGTTGCATAGCTCTAAAGAGCAGAAGCATAAAAATTAAAAATAGCATAAGAGCAAAAATAGTTTTTATAAGGCTTAGACCAAAACCTGAACTAAGCGCTGCTGATGTGAGTGTTAAAAAACCGATACTTACAACCTCTCCAATACCACCGGCAGTCATAGAAACCTCAAGCCATGGAGTCTTTCCATACTCTTTTGATAGAGCTGCCACAAGACCAACAGAGATAAGAGGCAGAAGTACCATAAAGATTTTTCCCAGTTCAAAGTAGAGTGAAAAACTGATAGAACACATATAGAGAAAGATTAGATAAAATATAACTCTTTTCATCAACTGCTTTGGAGTTTTAAGAACTTTTTTGAGGTTGATCTCAGTTCCTGCGATAAACATTAGGTAGAGAAAACCAAATTCTGCAACTATCTCAAAAAGATGTTCTGCATGTAAAAAACCGACATATCCAAAGATAGAACCCAAAATAATCTCTATGGGGGTAGTGGGTAGCTTTAGCAGTTTTGCAAAAAATGGGGAAAATATGATAATAAGAGAAATTGTAATAATTAAAACAACACTGCTATCCATCTTTGTTTCCTACTTTTTTACTTGTTTTGCTACTTTTAGATTTAAAGATTGTAGCATATCTAAATCTTTACTCATAACTCTTCCCGCAGTTGTAAGATAATTTCCTATAACTATAGAGTTTGCACCATAAGAAAAAATCTCACTCTGCCTATCTCCAAACATCAACTCTCGTCCACCGGCAACCATTATTCTATGGGCATTGGGCAATCTTTCTTTTGTTAGTTTTATAAGCTTTAATGCCTCATCAACACTTAGAGGATTTGGTTCTAACTCTAGTGCTTCATTATGATGATAAAAGTTAATAGGTACAGATATGGGATTTAGAGATGCCAATGATTTTAACATTGAGATTCTATCTTCTTGGCTTTCGCCGAGTCCAAAAATCCCACCGGTTAAAAGTGATAATCCAGCTTCATTTACATTTTGGCAAGTCTTATATCTCTCGCTCCATGGGTGCGTTGTGCAGATTTTATCATAAAAAGCTTCTGAAGTTTCCAGATTGTGATTGTAGGCTTTTATGCCTGAAGCTTTTAGAGTTAGAAGTTGTTCAAGAGTTGCTGTACCGTTACATGCTATAAGTCTAAGTTCTGGCACTTCTTTTGTTAAAATTTCTGCGATAGAGCAGACAAAGTTAAGAATCTTTTCATCAATCCCTTTATTTGAAGTCACTAAACAAAAACCCAAAGCACCACTCTCTTTTGCCACGATAGCTTCTTGTAAGATCTCATTCATAGGTTTTTGTTTATATCGCTCTATATCAGCTCTATATCTCACACTTTGAGAACAAAATTTACAATCTTCATTACATGTTCCACTATTTATATTGCAGATAGAACATAAAAAAATCTCTCTGTTCATCTATTTTTCTCTTTTTTGTTGAAGTTTTCTACTTCTGAATTTGGTTTCGTCTTCTTCTTTTGTGTAGTGGGTAACTAAAAATTCATTTTTTGAAATTTCCAGCATTGCACATTCGGATATCGGTTTCTTTCTAGCACAAACCTCACCGGAATTTAAAAATAGTGTACCATTTTTAAATTCACAATCAAAATAATGAGTATGACCATAAACAATCACATCAGCATCTGGCTTCATATAAAAAGGGAGATGCATTAGTTTGAACTTTAGTCCTGCAAGTTTAAAGTAGTATGGTTCTTGAACAAGATTATACTTATCATGATGTTCTACTAGGTGAGCATCATTGTTTCCATAGACTGCCAGATAGTCTAGGGGAGAATCTTCAAGCATTTGAAGTATCTCCACTTCAACTATATCTCCGGCATGTATGATAAATTCTGCTCCATTTTCTATAAGCAAAGCTATTGCATTTTTAGTTTTTTTTATCTTTCTATGAGTATCAGAGATAATGCCTATCTTCAAATTATTTCTCTTCTCTTGGAGTTCGTGCTTTACATTTTACACACTCATAAACTTCTTTGTTTCTGTATGTTCTCGGTGCTAAAACTCCACTACATCCCTTCTCTTTACATTTGATGGTTGTAGGTTCAAACTTAGAGATAAATTTACAATCAGGGTAGTTGTTACATCCCCAAAAAGGTCCTCTTCTTGAGTTTTTAAGAGAGAGAACACCCCCACAATCAGGGCATGGAGTCTCACTCGTCTTGCTCTCAATATCTATGCTTTTGGTGTTTTTACATTCAGGATAGCCACTACATGCCAAGAACTGACCGTTGCGACCATTTTTAACGACCATCTCTTTGCCACACTTTTCACACTTTTCATCACTTGTTTGTTCTTTTTTCTCTACTTTGTTGCCATCTTCATCAACCTGTTCGGTATATTTACATTTTGGGAAACCACTACATGCTATAAAGTTTCCAAATCTGCCAGAACGAAGTAGTAGTTCTTCGCCACACTTAGGACAAGGACGACCAAGAGGTTTAGCAAGTTTAAGACTTACTATCTTCTCTTTTCCCTCTGCAATCTGCTTCATAAATGGAAAGTAAAAATCACTTAGAAGTTTTTGCCAGTCATTTTGACCCTCTGCCACTTCATCAAGTTTTTCTTCCATATTTGCAGTAAAAGATATATCAACTATATTTGCAAAGTGTTTTTCTAAAATCTCTGTTACTGTAAATGCCATTTCGCTTGGAATAATCTGCTTCTTCTCAATAGTTACATAGGTACGACTGCTAAGAGTTGCGATAGTTGGAGCGTAGGTAGATGGACGACCAACTCCCTCGGCTTCAAGTTTTTTGATTAGACTTGCTTCGGAGTATCTTGATGGTGGTTCTGTAAAGTGTTGCTCAGGTTTTAGAGTTTGAATCTCTGCTTTGTCACCCTCTTTTAGAGTTGGAAGAAGTTTATCTTTGTCTTCTGTCCCCGTAACAGCATAAAAACCGTCAAAGATAAGTTTTCTGCCACTTGCACGATACTCATTTTCATTGCCTTTAAAGATAATGCTCTGTTGTTCAAAGAGTGCATCTTCCATTTGACATGCCATAAATCTCTCATAGATAAGACGATAAAGCTTAATCTCATCAGCTTTTAAAAAACTTTGTGCAACTTCGGGAGTAAACTGCAACATTGTAGGACGGATAGCCTCATGTGCTTCTTGTGCGCCTTTTGCTTTTTTACCATAAGTTTTTGGAGTTTGTGGAAGATATTTTTTACCATATCTGCTCTCAATTATGCCACGAATAGCACCGACTGCTTCTGCTGCCATATTTAGTGAATCGGTTCTCATATAAGTTATAACACCACTTGTCCCATCTGGAGTTTTTACACCCTCATAGAGAGATTGTGCGACCATCATAGTTTTTTTAGGAGTGAAACCTAACTTGCTTGAAGCCGTTTGTTGAAGAGTTGAAGTCATAAATGGTGGTGGAGTTGATGTTTTCCTCTGTTTTGTTTCTATTTTGGAGATAACAAAACTATCAGCTTTTACACTTGCTTCTATATCTTTAGCTTCACTCTCATTGTGGATAGATAGTTTTGAGAGTTTGTCCCCTTTGTGATTTATAAGTGTTGCTTCTATATCTTTTTTAAAGAGTGTGTCGATAGACCAATACTCAACAGGTATAAAAGCTTTTATCTCTCTTTCTCTTTCAACAACCAGCTTAAGAGTAGATGACTGAACACGACCACCTGAAAGACCTTTTTGAATCTTAGAAGCCAGTAGTGGAGAGAGTTTATAACCAACAACTCTATCAAGTATACGACGGGCTTGTTGAGCATTTACCATATCCATATCAATCTTACGGGCATTTTCTAACGCTAGTTTTATGGCAGTTTTTGTAATCTCGTGAAAAACTATGCGTGGAAGTTCCTCAGGGTCTTTTTTTATGGCATGTGCGATATGCCAACCAATAGCTTCACCCTCGCGATCCTCATCGGTCGCGATATAGATAGTATCTGCTTTCTTAGCTAACGCTTTTATCTCTTTAACAGTTGGAGCATTCTCTTTTGCAACAGAGTAAGTAGGTACAAGATGGTTACTCTCTTCATCAACAGTGATTCCAAAACGACTTTTTGGCAAATCTCTGATGTGACCTTTAGAGGCGATAACTTCATAACCTTTACCCAAAAAGTTCTTTATAGTCCTAGCTTTAGCAGGTGATTCGACGATAATTAAGTTCAAATAGTCTTCCTATATATAGTATAGTGATTTTTAATTTGCGAAGTTTAGCACAAAAAGTTTAAATAATGGA
>JAYELK010000156.1:0-7859 GCA_034717415.1 Campylobacterota bacterium
CTCGTATCGTGTTTAGCACTCTCACTCCAGTATCAGGAGAATTTCTTGACATAACTACAACTTCAACGAGAGGGTCATCGCCCTTTTTTTGGTAGCGATTAAGTTCAAGTAGTGCCTTGATTAGAGGAAAGCCTATGCCTTCATCTAAAGCTATCTCTTCATTTTTTAACATATACTCTCTATATATTTGTATGGCACTATCTGGATGTTTTTTATACTCATCTTTAAAGAGTTTATCAGCCTCTGATAGGTCAAAAAGAGCTGTTGCAGAGATACCGATTACAAGAGTGTTTGTTAGATTAAGTGCCAAGATATATCCTTTTTATAAAGATATTATAGTACAATTTTTTTAATTGAATTTGGAGTTGATAAAATGTCATACTTTGTTTACATAGTTGAGTGTAGCGATAGAACTCTCTATACCGGTATTGCTACAGATATAAAAAGACGCCTTGATGAACATAACTCATCAGATAAAGGTGCAAAATATACAAAAACTCGTAGACCTGTAAAACTAAAATATAGTGAAAAGTTAGAAAACAGAAGCACTGCATCTAAACGAGAACGCGCCATAAAAAAACTTACAAGAGAAAAAAAATTGGAGTTGATAAATGATTAAACTTTATATTGACGGTGATGCTTTTCCAAATCTCTTAAAGCCAATTCTTTTTCGTTCTATAGAGCGACTTAAACTTCTTACTTTTGTAGTAGCAAATAAAAAAATCAACATAGGGAAATCTAAATATATAACATATATGATAGTAGATGCCGGAGCTGATGAGGCTGATCATAAGATAGTAGAGATGCTAGAGGAGGGTGACTTGGTTATTACTGCTGATATTCCCCTTGCCGATAGAGTAATATCAAAAAATGCACATGCCATAGACCATCGTGGAGAACTATATAGTGTTGATAATATTAAGCAATATTTAGCGATGAGAAATCTAATGGAAAAGATACGGGAGAGTGGTGAAATGACTAGAGGACCCAAACCATTTGGAGTTAAAGATGCTGAACTTTTTGCAAATCAACTCAATGCTTTTTTACAAAAGTTTATTCAATAAAACTTAAAGTCTTAAAGTGTATAATTAGGTAAAACCAATACGAAAAGTTTAAAAATGAAATATCTGATAATTTTTTTCTTAATGATAAATTTTGTTTATGCAGAGCCCATAACACCTTTGCCTCAGAGCGTTGAAGTAGATGATAGTAAGGTAGCTTTAGGAAAGAAGCTTTTTTTTGACACTATCGTTTCTGTTGATAACACAGTCTCGTGTGCTACATGCCATGACTTAGAAAATGGTGGGGATGATGGTCTTGATGTTTCTTTTGGGATCGAAGGTAAACAAGGAAATATTAATTCGCCTACAGTCTATAACTCTGTGTATAATTTTAGACAGTTTTGGAATGGTCGTGCAAAAGATTTGTCAGAGCAAGCCAAAGGTCCTATAGAAAATCCTGTAGAGATGGGAAACAATTTTGAAAATTTAATAAAAACGCTCAAAAGAACATCTTATAAAAGTGAGTTTAACAAAGTTTATAGTGATGGAGTTACAAAAGAGAATATTGTTGATGCTATTGCCGAGTATGAAAAAACGCTTATCACTCCAAGCTCACCTTTTGACAGATATTTACGAGGTGATATATCAGCTATTACACAAGAGCAAAAAGAGGGCTATGAACTTTTTAAATCTAAAGGGTGCATAGCTTGTCATCATGGAGTAAATATTGGAGGAAATCTTTACAATAAATTTGGGGTTATGCAAAATGCCAATTCTCAGAGTTTGGGTAGATATGAAGTAACTAAAAATGAGATGGATAAGTACTACTTTAAAGTGCCAACTCTTAGAAACATTCAAAAGACTGCACCATATCTTCATGATGGAAGATTTAAACACTTAGACGAGGTGGTGAAGTTTATGGCACGATACCAGTTAGGTCGTGTTGTTAATCAAGAAGAGATTGATAAAATTGTAGTTTTTTTAAACTCTTTAAGTGGGGAGATTCCACAAAGTGCTAAAAGATAAAAAATGAATGCTTTAGGGAGTACAGAACATAAAAAAAAGATTGATGTTGTTGTTGCATTGCTTCTCTTCTTTATGCTTTTTCTTTTAGCACTTTTTGTATTTTTAGTTAAAGTAGATAGTGATGCAAAAAGGTATAGTTCGTATGATTATGCAGTTAGTGAGTTGAAGTTGGCAGACAAAAGTTTTGATAACTTTTTACTTCAACAAACTACCTTTGTCAATTATGACTTGATAAATAGAGAACTTTCAAAATTTGAAGTAAATATGAATTTTTTAAATTCAAAAGATGTGGCTGGACTTTTTTCTCCAGACTATCTACTCCTTTTAAAAAATATTGCAAAAGCTTATAAAGTTAAGCATAAAGCTATAGAATATCACAAATCTAAAAATGCACTACTTTTAAACTCTATACACTATCTTTTTGATCTGAATATGGCTATGTCAGAGTCAGATATAGTAGATAAAGCCACTTTAGAGGTAATAGACCAAACCCTTTTAATGGTTATGAAGTTTTATATAAATCCATATATAAAGATAGAACCTATTTTAGACAATATTCTCAAACTGAAGTTAAAATTGAAAAAAAACAGTTCTTTAGAATTAGAGATGTTTATAGAACATATTTTTTTAAATGTTGATAGAATTAGAGAATTTTCAAAACTTAAAAAGAAACAAGAGAAGATAGTTTTAATAGACGCAATAGATAGTCTGCATATCTACTTAAAGAATAAATATAAGGAAGATATACTAATAGAGAGAGTTATTGTTACGGCTCTTTTTTTTATTGCCCTTGTTATTTTGGTGGTTTTGTTGATAGTGTATAAGCGTTCTTTAAAAATGAGAGATGAACTTCTTGGTTTTAGCGCAGCAGTAGAAAACAGCTATAACTCAATTGTAATCACAGATATAGATAGTAATATTACCTATGTAAATGATCTTGCTATAAAGGAAACAGGATATACAAAAGAGGAGTTAATAGGGCAGAATCCTCGTGTACTAAAATCTGATGTAAAAAGTGATGCTTTTTATAAAAAAATGCACGAAGATCTTAGCATGGGTAGAAAGTGGGAAGGTGAGTTTCGCAACAAGCGTAAAGATGGTTCTTTGTTTTATGAAAAAGCGTCTATCATGCCTATCTTTCAAGATGGTGAACTTACAAACTATTTGGCAATTAAACTAAACATTACGGATTATATTGAGGAGAAACAAAAAGTAGAACATATGGTATATCATGATGCTTTGACCTCTCTGCCTAACCGTACAAATATAGAAAATTACTTGGAACATCATTTGACTGTTGCTAAGCGTGATAATTCAAAAATTGCTATTTTATTTATAGACTTAGATCGTTTTAAAACTATAAATGATACTTTAGGTCATGATGTTGGCGATGAACTTTTAGTAGAGTGTGCTAAGAGAATTAGAAGTGCATTGAGAGAGTCTGATATGCTTGCTCGTGTTGGAGGAGATGAGTTTGTTGTAGTTTTAGAAGCTTTAAATGATGAATACTCTGCAGCACAAGTTTGTGAAAAAATTATAGAACTTTTTCAAAAATCTATTCAAACTAAGGCACATAGACTAAATATTACACTAAGCATTGGAATCTCAATATTTCCTGATGATGCAAAAGATTATACAGCACTTTTCAAATATGCAGATGTGGCCATGTATGAAGCTAAAGAGAGTGGAAGAAATAATTTTAAATACTATAAACGCCAACTCTCTGTTGATGCACATAATCGTTTAGATATGGAACAAGCACTTAAAAAAGCAGTTACTCATAATGAGTTATATCTTGTCTATCAACCAAAGTATAATATCCTTGAAAAAAGTGTCGTTGGTCTTGAGGCTTTGGTAAGATGGGAGAGTGAAAAAATAGGATTTATTCCTCCTGATGAGTTTATATCTGTAGCTGAAGATACGGGAGATATACTAGAGATAGGGGCTTATATATTTAGACAAGCATGTGAAGATTTTTTAATATTTCAAAAATCTTGTTTGGAACTCCAATCTATATCTATAAATATATCAGCAGTACAGTTATACCAAGATTCATTTGTAGATGATGTCAAAAGTGTAATCAAAGAAGTTGGAATAAAGCCACAATCTATAATGCTAGAGATAACAGAGAGTCATGTTATGAAAAATGTAACGCATAGTATGCAGATTTTAAAAAGTTTAAAAGAAGTTGGTTTTAAAATTTCCATAGATGACTTTGGAACTGGGCACTCTTCTCTAAGTTACTTAAAACTCTTCCCAATTAATGAACTTAAAATTGATAAGTCATTTGTAGATGATTTACCAGATGATCAAGATGATGTGGCTATAGCAAGAGCGATTATAGCTCTCTCACAAAATATGGGTTATGTAAATGTAGCTGAAGGTATTGAGACTAAAGAACAAGAGCAATTTTTAGAAGATAATGGATGTGAGATAGGGCAGGGATACTACTTCTCTAAACCACAAACAAAAAATGATTTGATCAATTTTTTTAAGAAATTAGAAGATGAAAGTTGAAAAAAACAAGGACTTACAACCTACAAGTCGTCTCGTAACTAGGTCTGCACGAACGCCCGTTTGTCTAATACTATAAATATATAGTGTAGAAATAGTGTGAATAGGATTTACTTAGGCTATTATCACCTTTTCAACTCATAATTAATAGGTAGATAAAGGATTAACTCTTCACTTGGTTTTGGAAATTCTTCAGAGATATTTTTTATAGTTTTTATGGCTGCTCTACTTAATATTTCACTATTTGAAGATACAACTTCTATAAATTGAACACTTCCATCTGTTAAGAGTTTGAATTTCACCATAATTTTTCCAGTAATACCTCTTTTCCTCGCACTTCTTGGATAGTATAAGTTTTCCTTTAACAGTTTTCCTATTTTTGCTATATGTTCATCAAGATAATCTTTTTCAAGCTCTTTTTGCTTGGCATGTGGATCTATCTCTACTTCTTCTTCATATACAGCAACTTCTTCTACAACTATAGGTTCAGGCTCTTTTTCTATCTCTTTTACTTCTGGCTCTGGTTCTATAATTTCTTCTTTGATTATAGGCGCTACAACTGGAACTTTTTTTACTATTTTTGGTTTTGGCTTAGGTTTGATTTTTGGCTTGGGTTTTGGTTTTTTTATCTCTTTTTTTACTATAGGTTTTGGCTTGGGTTTAGGTTTAACTTTTGGAAGTGGTTTTTTTTCTACAACACAGCATAGTTTTACACAAACTTTTTTATCATGCTTTTTTTCCAATGATGGCATATTCGTGTATACAAAAAAAAGTGCCACCATTAAGCAGACATGAAAGAAAATGGAGATAAAAAAGGAACTGCTCTGTCTAATCATAAAAAAGATATTATCAAAAAGAGTGTTACATATATGTTAAATGAGTATAATTTATATTGCTCGTCTAAATTCTGGATATGCTTCAACACCACATTCACTAACATCCATGCCTTCAAGTTGATCATCATCTTCGGCTCTAAATCTAACAACTCTATTTATAACAAACAGAACTATAAAAGATACACTAAATGCAAAAATCGCTACAACAACTACACCCTTTAGTTGAGCCATAAATGAAATTTCTTCTACAAATATTCCAACTGCTAATGTTCCCCAAATACCGTTAACAAGGTGAACAGACAAAGCACCAACAGGATCATCAAGCTGTAGTTTATCAAATAATGGAACTGCAAACACAACTAAAGAACCACCAATTAGACCGATGATAATTGGAGTGTACATATCATATAGATCTGGTCCAGCCGTAACAGCTACAAGCCCACCCAAAGCACCATTTAAAATCATAGTTATATCAAAAAGTTTGTATCTGATATACATTATTGCACCGGCAATAATAGCTCCTGCTAAACCTGCTGTATTTGTGTTCATAATAGTCTTAGCAACAAGATTGGCATTTTCTATAGTTGAAATAGTTCCAACACTACCACCATTAAAACCAAACCAACCTATCCATAGTAAAAATGCTCCAAGAACAACTAAAGGAATATTTGAAGCAGGTATAACTCTTACTTTGCCATTTTTGTATCTGCCTCTTCTTGAACCGATGATAAGAATAGCAGCGAGCAAAGCCCAGCCACCGGTTGAGTGTATAACAGTAGAACCAGCCAAATCATACATATCTAAATCTAAAAAAGTTCCAGCTATCATATCAGCACCCCAACTAACATTTACAACAGTAGGATAGATAAGACCACCCATAATAATTGCAAATATAGTTAGAGGGATGATGCGTACTCTCTCACTAACACCACCACTCATAATATTTACAGTTTTCCCCACAAAAGCCATCTGAAACATAAAAGCAGCCCAGATACTCATGCTATCATTTTCCCAACTTCCAAACGCCAATTCATAACCGATAAGTAAAAATGCCATAGATGCCATTGCGTAAATCATAGTGTTAATAGTTAAAACAGAGGTAACATTTTTTGTACGGACAAGCCCTGCTTCAAGCATTGCAAATCCGGGAACCATAAAAATTATTAACACCATCGAAAAGAGTGTAAAGAAAGTATCGATGATGTATTTAAAATCAGCTTCTAGCATTTTTTATATAGCTTCTGTGTCAGTTTCACCGGTTCTAATTCTAATAATCTGTTCAATATCGCTAACAAAGATTTTACCGTCACCAATCTTTCCAGTTCTGGCAGCTTCAACTATAGCAGATGTTACATCTTCAACATCTTTTTCATCAACAACCATCTCCATTTTGATTTTTGGTAAAAAATCAACTACATACTCAGCACCACGATAAAGCTCACTATGACCTTTTTGACGACCATAACCTTTCACTTCACTAACAGTCATTCCCTCTATACCAATTTCAGCCAATGCATCTTTTACATCTTCCAATTTAAATGGTTTTATAATTGCTTCTACTCTTTTCATAATTGTTTCTCCAAATTTATTTTAACATTTTAGCCACATTTATGGCGAAAATCAACTATTATAAGTTGATTGCCTTTTCACCATGAACAGTTTCATCAAGACCACGAGCTTCAATCTCTTCATCAACTCTTCCACCACCAGTAATCGCAGAAGCTATAAAAAATACAACAGCAGTTGCAATACCTGAATAAACTATGGTTAAACCAATAGCTGAAAACTGAGATACTAACTGAGTCATCATATTATAATCATCAGCCATTGCATAGTCGGCTATAAAGATTGCAGTTGCGATTGAACCCCAAATACCAACAAGACCATGAATCCAAAATGCATCAAGCGAGTCATCAACTTTAAACATAGTTTTAAGCTTAGAAACACCATAGAAACCTAAAGCACCACCAACAAGACCGATAATTATCGCACCCTCAACACCAGCACTTCCTGAAGCAGGAGTAATAGCAACTAAACCAGCAACAGCACCAGAAGCAGCACCAACTATAGTAGCTTTCTTATACACTAACCACTCAACTAGAACCCAACCGATAACACCAAGAGATGCAGCAACATTTGTTACAAGAAATGCAGAAGCAGCAGTTCCATCAGCAGCAACTTGAGAACCAGCATTGAAACCGAACCAACCGAACCATAATAGAGCAGCACCAAGTGCTACTAAAACAGTAGAAAAAGGCTTCAGAGCAGCTTTTCCATAATCTTTTCTTCTTCCAAGTATCATCGCTACAACAAAACCGGCAACACCAGCATTCAGGTGAACAACAGTACCACCAGCAAAATCCATCTCATGAAAGTTTAAAGTTGTACCACCACCCCAAGCCCAGTGAGTTACAGGTGCATAAACAACAGCTACCCATAGAGCAGCAAAAATTAAAAATGTTGAGAATTTAACTCTCTCAAT
>JAYELK010000157.1:0-7801 GCA_034717415.1 Campylobacterota bacterium
TAAAACAATAGCTTGGCTAGTAACATATGAAAATGATGACTTTATTGCCGGAACATTACAAAGCAGTATAATTATAAGAATAGTTGCATTTTTAATATTTTTATTGTTGACCTATTTTATCTATAGAATTATTAATCAAAAAGAGATTTTAGATATTGAAGTAAACAATAAAACAAAAGAGCTAAAAGAGTTTAATACAAACCTTGAACAAAAAGTTAAGGATGAGGTTGCAAAAAATATAGAAAAAGAGCGACAGTTCTCAATCAATATTAAAACATATTTAGATAAAGAGAGGTATTTAAGATCGATTATGGCAACGGTCTCAGATATTAATCAATATTTGATAACTGAAGAGTCACTTGAAGAGTTATTGAAAATAAGTTGTGAGCGTTTTGTAAAACAGCACTATTATCAATTTTGTTATATAGGACTTATGGAAAATGGCAGTTTAAGTCAAAACTATTTTTCAAAAGAGAGTGAGTTTTCAAAAGAGTTTATAGATATTATAAAAATTTCAGCTAAGGATAGAACCTCTAAATGTCCTATCAAAAATAGTTTAGAGAGGAATCATGAAACTATTATAAATGATATAAGGACTTATGACATAGATGATTCTTATAGAGAGTTGCTAGAGAATAAAGGACTTACATCACTTGTCTCTTTTCCTTTAAAAAAGGATGTGTCATCTGAAGTATTTGGAGTTTTGGTAGTGTTTTCTTCAAGAGAAGAGGGTTTTGAGATAGAAGAGATCTCTATGCTTGAGGAGTTAAGTGGAGATATTGGTTTTGCCGTTAACTCTTTTAGGCAAAACAGAGAGATTGTAAATCTTAATGAAAAAATGATGAAAAATTACGAAGAAACAATTTTGGGATTTGTTAAGATGATTGAAGAGAGAGATCCTTATACTGCAGGACATACTACGAGAGTGGCACACTATTCTCAAATGATTGCTAAAGAGATGGGTTATCCACAAGATGAGGTTGATAAACTTTATAAAGCATCAATACTTCATGATATAGGAAAAATTTCTACACCAGACTCTGTACTTCTTAAACCATCGCATTTTAACTCATTAGAGTATGGATTAATTCAGGAGCATGTAACAGTTGGTTATGAGATGTTGAGCAATATTGAAATTTATAAAGATTTAGCTGAGATTATGCGTTATCATCATGAGCGTTATGATGGAGAAGGTTATCCAGATGGCTTAAAAGGTGAAGAGACACCAGAACTCTCAGCTATTATGGCTGTGGCAGATGCTTTTGATGCGATGACTAGTACTCGTATCTATAAAAAAAGTAAAAGTGTAGAAGATGCGATTGAAGAACTTATAGAATTAAAAGCAAAGCAATTTAATCCTAAGGTAGTTGATTATGCTATAGTTGCACTTAAAGATGTGAAGACTGATTCCACAATAAATCAAAATCCAAAAACAGATATTGAAACTGAAAGGTTGGCATATTTTTATAAAGATTCTTTAACAGGTCTCTATAATGAAGACTACTTAACATTGCTTTTAAATCAAAAAGATTATAAACAAAAGCATAAGTATTGTACCTTTTTAAAAATAAGAAAATATGAACATTATCAAGTTTTAAGCATAATCTTAAAATCTGTCTCAGTTGAACTATTAGAAAAGTTTCATCATATTATGGCTTTTAGATATGGGGAAGATAATATTGTCTTATTTGGAAATAAGAGTGAAAATATGGATTTATCAATTGAAACAATTAAAAATAACCAAAATATAGATAAAAACAACATTGAAATTATCTATAAAAAAATTGATATACAAAAAAGTGTGTTTAACTCTTTATCTGATCTTTTGAGTTTAGTAAATCAGTAGATTAAGTTGAATATTAGTATATCTTTATATAATTGAATAGATAAGATTTAAAGGAAATCAGATGAAAAAAGTAATCACATTGTTAGTTGTTTTTGGTTTAGCTTCAGGGTTGATGGCTGCTCAAGTTAAAAATCTGACAGATGCAGATATAGAGGCTATTGCAAATAGAATAGGTAAATAGTTTTTTTATATGAACGCGACTTGTCCACTCTGTGCTACTTTAAGTCCTCTTTTTTTTCAAAATGCAGACACTTACTATAGATGTGGGGTGTGTCGTGGAATTTTTGTAGATGAAAATAACAGACCTAATCTGGAAACTGAAAAATCAAGGTATGAGATTCATGAAAATGATGTAGAAGATAAGAACTATCAAAAGTTTGTCTCTCCTATAACTTCATCTATATTAAGAGATTTTAAAAAAGAGTCTAAAGGGCTTGATTTTGGTGCAGGAACAGGTCCTGTTTTATCTAAAGTTCTTCAAGACAGTAGTTACTTTATCAAGCAGTATGACCCATTTTTTCATAACTACCCCAAACTGCTAAAAGAGAAGTATGATTATATAGGAAGTTGCGAGGTTGTAGAGCATTTTTATAATCCATATAAAGAGTTTAAACTTTTAAAAAGTATGCTAGATCCACATGCCAAACTCTATCTTATGACAGAAGTTTATAATGATGATATAGATTTTGCCTCGTGGTATTATAAAAATGATCCAACTCATGTTTTTTTCTATCATAAAAATACATTTGAGTGGATAAAAAATGAGTTTGATTTTTTAGATGTTAGTGTTGAGGGTAGGTTGATAACTTTTACTAATTGATTTTAGTAAAAGTTATAGTGAGTCTATTGAAAAGTAGTTCCACCATCAACAACGATAGTTTGACCAGTTAACCATGATGATTCATTTGAACATAGGAAAAGACAAGCACCAGTAAGGTCTGTAACTTCACCCATACGACTTAGTGGAGAGCGTTTTACAACTTCACCTTTTACTTCTTCATAGTTAGGAAATGCTTTTAGTGCATCTGTATCTATTGGACCACCACTTACAGCATTTACACGGATTTTTTTCTCACCAAGTTCAGCAGCAGCGTAGCGAACCATAGCTTCAACAGCAGCTTTATTTGTTCCATGTCCTGCATAGTTTGGAGTATATACTAGGTTTCCAGTAGAACTCATGGAGATGATAGAACCTCCACCAGTTAGTTCCATTCTTTTTGCAGCCTCCTGTGAACCGACGACAAAAGCATCAACAGTTGCCGTATAGATATTGTTAAGACCCCTTGGTTTAAGTCTCATAAATGGACCAAAACCACCAACAACAGCACGACCCGTAATGATAGCATTTGAGATAAAGTAATCAAGTCTATCAAAATCTTCATCAAAAAGTTTATATACATCTTTATATGTCAATGGCTCTAAAACATCAAGTTTATAAGCTCTACACTTAACACCATAAGTAGCTTCAACATCAGCGACAATCTCATTTGCAGTATCTGCACTTGAAGCGTAAGTAAATGCTACGGCACACCCTTTTGAAGCGTAAGCATAAACCATAGCTTTACCGATTCCACGAGTTCCACCACTTATAAAGAGTGTTTTTCCAGTCATTGTTTTTTCGTGCATTTCTTATAGTCCTTTGATTTCGTAATTTTTCATAACTTCTTCGATTTTTTTCATACTTTGTAAAGATGGAGCAGTTAAAGGAAGTCTGTATTCTAATGTTTCAATAAGTCCAGCTATATACATAGCAGCTTTTATAGGTATAGGATTAGATTCACAAAACATAACTGAGTTAAGAGGGTATAACTTATCATTTATAGCTTTTGCTCCTGTAAAGTCACCAGCCAAAGCAAGTCTTACAAGTTCACTTTTTAAGTCAGGCATAAGATTTGATGTAACAGAGGTAATACCAGCACCACCATTTGCTAAAATAGGATAGTCAATAGCATCATCACCAGAAAAGACTTTAAGTTCAGGACAGCGAGAAAGAAGTTCAACAGTGCGTTCTAAGCTACCAGTTGCTTCTTTAACACCGTAGATATTTTCTACATCATTAAAAAGACGGATAGTTGTATCTGCTGAAATATCAACCCCTGTTCTACCTGGTACATTGTAGAGCATAAAAGGAAGTTCAGGAACAGACTCTGCAATAGTTTTATAATGCTGATAAAGTCCCTCTTGAGATGGTTTGTTGTAGTAAGGTGAAACTGAAAAAATCGCATCTACACCACATGCCAAAGCACGCTTTGCAGTGTTTATGGCTTCTGCTGTAGAGTTGCTTCCTGCACCAGCTAAAACCTTAGTCTTTGTACCTTTACAAGCTTCAACTGCAATTTCCATACATCTAATATCTTCATCACTTGTAAGAGTAGCACTCTCACCAGTAGTTCCAACTGGACAAACTGCGTCCATACCATTGTTTATCTGTCTTTGTATTAGTGCAGCATAAGTCTGCTCATCTAGCTTTCCATTTTTAAATGGAGTTATCAGTGCTGTTGAAGAACCTGTTACTATATTCATCTATATTAGCCTTATTAAATTTATATGAAATTATATCGAAATAAGTTTAAAACCTATTCACTCTTTTTTAAAATAATAGTAGTTGATTTATCAAAATCAAAATACTTTTTAGCTATTTCTTGAACTTTTTTAGCTGTGATTTTTTTTACATCTTCTTCATAAGTCAGAAGTGGTGTTATATCTCCACGGATTAAGTAGCTTCCATAAAGATTTGCAACTGATGTTGAACTCTCTAGCGAATAAATAAAGTCAGCTTTTGTATTTATTTTTACTTTTTGTAGTTCAGCTTTTGTAACTTTTGTGTTTTTCATAAGTTCTATCTGTGCTATAAGTTCTTTTTCTACCTCCCCAGCTTTTACATTTGGATTACAAACTGCTAAAAATATAAACAGACCTGGGTCTATGTTTTCCATATTGTAAGCATATACTGTATTTACGAGGCGTTTTTTCTCTACAAGTTCTTTGTAAAGTCTTGAACTTTTTCCAGAGTATAAAATCTCAGATATTACGCTAAGTGTTACTTGGTCAGGGCTTTTAAAGTCTGGGATATGAAAGGATATAGCAATCATCTCAACTTCACTATCTTTATGAATAGTTACTTTTTTTGCGCCATCTTGTTCTGGCTCTACAAATTTAAACTTAGGGATTTTCGCACTATTTTTTATAGCACCAAACTCTTTTTTAGCTCTTTTAAATACCTCTTTTGGCTCAACATCACCAGTAACTATTAAGATGGCATTATTTGGTTGGTAGTAAGTTTTGTGAAAATCTTTTATATCTTGAATATCCCAAGTTAAAATGTCATTCATGAAACCTATCGGTGTCCAGTGGTATGGGTGGTAAAGATAGGCATTGTTAAACATCTTAAAGTAGAGATACCCCATAGGATTATTGTCTGTTCGCCATCTTCTCTCTTCAGTTACAACATCTCTTTCAGGTTGAAACTCTTCATCTTTTAGATTTAGATTTTCCATAAGTTCAGCATAGAGTTCTAAAGACTTTCCTAGATTGTCTGTGCTTGATTTTATATAGTAGTGAGTGTAGTCAAAACTTGTAGAAGCGTTATTTACACCACCTACACTTTTAACCTCTTTGTCAAACTCTCCTGCATCAAGATTTTTAGTTGATTTAAAGTTCATATGTTCAAGCATGTGAGCAATTCCACTCTTGCCCATAACTTCATTTCTGCTTCCAACTTTGTAAAATATATCTGTGCTTATAACATTAGTAGAGTTTTCAAGTGGGATTACAACGATCTGTAGTCCATTTTTTAGTGTTTTTGTTTCATATTTTGGTAGTGATGATGCCATTAGTGTTCCTAAGATTAGTGTAATTGTAATAAGTAGTCTCATTATTTTCTATCTGCTCCTACTGCCTGTGTGATATTTGTATATCCATCAGTTTGCAAAAGTTTGATTAGTCCTTTGTTGATATTCATAATCATATCTGGACCATGAAAAACTATGCCACTAAAAACTTGAACCAGAGATGCTCCTGCTTTGATGCGTCTATATGCTTCCTCAGCAGAGTCGATTCCACCAACAGAGATAAGTGTAGTTTTTCCGTAAAGTTCTTTTGCAATCGCTTCAAACAGTCTGAAACTTTTTTCTTTTAAAACTGCTCCACTAAGTCCACCAATATCTTTAGGATTTTTAACCAAAGAGTAGTCTATGGTAGTGTTTGTAGCGATGATTCCATCAGCACCTTTTTCTACTGCCATAGTGGTTAAAGCTATTGCATCTTCGGGTGTCATGTCAGGTGCTATTTTTAGAAGAATCGGCATATCAGTGAGTTTTTTAGCTTCTGTAAAAAGTTTTGTAATAAACTCTTCGTTTTGTAGGTCTCTTAAACCGGGAGTATTTGGAGAAGAGATATTGATAACAAAGTAATCACCCAAACCATCAAATGCTTTTATAAGGTGTGTATAGTCGTTTATAGCTTCATTTTCTGGAGTAAGTTTGTTTTTGCCGATATTTATACCGATAGGAGTTGTGAAAGGAAATCTCTGTTTTAATCTTTTTATGACTTTAAAGGCTCCATCATTGTTAAAGCCCATAGCATTTTGAATAGTCTCTTCTTCTATATGGCGAAACATTCTAGGCTTTGGATTTCCAGCTTGTGGTTTAGGTGTGACTGTTCCGATTTCTGTGTAACCAAATCCTAAAATCTGGATACCTCTTATCATAGTTGCATTTTTGTCAAAACCGGCTCCAAGTCCTACCGGATTATAAAACGAACGACCAAAAAGTTCTTGAGTTAAAATATCATCTGCAATAAAATGAGATTTTAAAAATGGATTAAATGGAATCTGGCAGATATTTGGAACTCTTAGTGCCGTCTCTGCTAAATGGTGTGCGTTTTCCGGTTGAAGTTTAAACAGTAATGGTTTTATGCTTTCGTAGTTTATCATTGTTACTATTGGACCTTTTATAAAATTTAGATATTATACTAAAAGAATGTTAAAATTTTGGTAAAGGATTTTTTATGAGTAGAGTTTTAGTACCTTTGGCATGTGGATTTGAAGAGATAGAGGCAGTAACAATTATAGATGTTTTAAGAAGAGCCGAGGTTGAAGTTTTAGTAGCTTCACTTAGTGCTGAGTCTCTTGTAAAAGGAGCAAATAATATAGTTGTTCAAGTAGATATGCAGGTAAAAGATGTTGTTGTAGATAGTCTTGATATGGTGATTCTTCCAGGTGGGTGGGATGGAACTCATGCTCTTGCAGATGATGAAAATATACAAAAAATTTTAAAAGAGATGGATAGTAAAGGAAAAAATATTGGGGCAATTTGTGCAGCACCGTTTGCACTCAATAGAGCAGGTGTTTTAAAACAAAACTATACATGTTATCCATCAGTTGAAGAACAGATAAGAGAAGAGGGCTATCAAGGTGATAAAGTTATGGTGGTAGAAGATGGCAATATCATGACCTCTCGAGGACCTGCAACTGCTATATGTTTCGCACTTGCAATAGTGAAAAAACTAAAAGGTCAAGAGATGTATGAGGGGTTAAAAGCAGGGCTTTTGGCAGATTTTTGTTAGTTATAAGTAGGTTTTATCTACTTATAAATATCTCCTCTACTATCAATTTTTAGTATTTGTATCTCTTTCTTATTCATGTGAAAGAATATTCTATATTTTGATATTCTTATTCTATAAATTGGAGGTATTTCATTACCAGTTAATCTTTTAATATCCCCATCTGGTAATTTTTGAATTACATTAAAGATTTTTTCTTGAAGTTTTCTATCATATTTTGCAAATTTTTTTTCAAAAGTTTTAGAATACGATATTTTCATAGATTAAATTTACTTTTAAAATCATTATTTTCTGTAAATTTATCATTTGCTAATATTGATAAAATCTCTTTTTCATCATCTGCTTCTAATATTAAATTAGCTTGTTCTTTTTTCTTACTGTTTTTCGAAAGAT
>JAYELK010000158.1:0-7779 GCA_034717415.1 Campylobacterota bacterium
TCTCTTCAGTATTGGTTGAGATAGAATCAACCATAACGGCGTAAGATTGTGAATGAAGAGCCTCTTCAAAAGATTGACGAACCAAGATTAAATTTATCTCTGGAGCAGTCACATAAGGATTTACATTGTCTATAAGATTGTTA
This sequence comes from Campylobacterota bacterium, assembly GCA_034717415.1. GTDB lineage: Bacteria > Campylobacterota > Campylobacteria > Campylobacterales > Sulfurimonadaceae > Sulfurimonas. Next base: position 144 of record JAYELK010000158.1, read on the forward strand.
GTTTGAAGAGAATCCATAAAGATAAGTTGTGAAAGTGTCTTATCGTAAGCCACTTTTTCTGCCTCTGTAAGAATTTTATAGTCTTTAACATCTTGTGTCATATCTACTTCTTTTGGAAACCAAGTGTTATTTAACATAACTTCCCAAAGATTATATGCCCACTGATATTTGATGTTGTTTAATTCAAAAAGACCTGTCGGATCACCACCAAAAATTTTTCTACCATTTACATCTTCATGTGACTCTGGATTATATATATTTTTTCTATTCATAGCTTGCTCCAAAAAATTTAGTATATCATTTTACCTTTTTGAAGATTTTATTTTGCTGATTTATTAGTAATCTTGGCATGTGGAATAGAATATGTTTAAAATAAAATAGTACAATTCTCAAACAAAGGATAAGATTGAAAGAAGTTGTTCTGTTTTTACTATTTAGCATCTCTTTATTTGCCCACCCACACACTTTTATAGAAGTCTATCCAACTATTAAAGTAGTAGATGGAGTTACAAAAAGTATTCATTTTAAATGGAAGCTAGATGAGATGACCTCAACTATACTTATCATGGAACTTGATAAAAACGGGGATGGAAAAATAGATGAAAAAGAGAGTGCCTATATAAGAGATAATTACTTTATAATTTTTAAAGATTACAGCTACTACACACATATAAAAATAAAAGGCAAACTTATAAAATTTCCTAAACCAAAAAACTTTATAGCGACTATTGAAGATAATAAAATCTGCTACTCATTTAGTTTAAATGAAAAATACCTTGTAAAAGAGACTATCTTTGAGTTTGGTGATACCGACTTCTACACAGCGATGGTTCTTAAAAAAGAGTTTGTTAAAATTTCCGGTGCAAAAGCCAAAGTAACCGGTGTAGATAATGATTTCTACTATGGCTATAGATTGGAACTTAAATAATGGAATTTTACTCTAAATCACTACAAAAACTTGTATCTGTTCAGTATGAATTAAACAGTTATATCTCAACCACTATCCGAAGCTTAAACGATGAGAACTCTCTGAGTACCTCTCTGCTTATTTTGGGAATCGCTTTTACTTATGGACTTATCCATGCAGCTGGTCCAGGACATGGAAAGGCTCTTGTCGCTCTCTATTTTACTTCCAACAAAAGTAACTACAAAAAAGCTTTTAAAATGGGTTATATGATTGCCGTTATTCATGCTTTGTCTGCCTTAATCTTTACCTTTGGTATATTTTTTATACTTAAAACTATGTTTAGACAAAATTTCAACGACTTCTCACAAATTGCTATGCAGGTTAGTGCTGTTATGATTGTTAGTGTTGGCTTCTACTTGGTTTATGAAGCCTACAAAGGAAGAAAACACAGAGATAAAAAAGTCAAAAAGTCAAAAAAGAGTGAAGTAGCAGTAGCCTTTAGTGCAGGTGTCGTTCCCTGCCCCGGAGTTATGACTGTGGTACTTTTCTGTATAGTTTTAGGGCAATCTATGTTGGGTGTTTTATCTGCCATAGCTATGAGTGTGGGCATGGGTCTGACCATCTCTATTGCTGGTATTTTATCTATCGCTATAAATAAAAAAGCTGGTAATTTTTTAAATGACAAAGGTTATATTTTAGAAATATTTGGTGCTTTGCTTATCCTTACTCTTGGTCTGTTTTTACTACTTGCTTCACTAAGATGATAGAACCGTTCAAACCTGCCTTTGGGCTTAAAAACAGACATCTACAAACACTTTACTCTACTTTTTTTAGAAAACCTCTATCATTTAAATTTGATATAGAAAGATTTGGACTTGATGATGGAGATTTTATAGAGTGTTACTGGTATAACAAACCAAACACTAAGGATAACAAACCAATTGTTATACTTTTTCACGGTCTTGCAGGTTCCTACAAATCACCATATATTCAAGGAACTATGAAGAAGTTAGCCCAAAACGGATTTAGCTCAGTTTTAATGCACTTTAGGGGTTGTTCTGGGGAGCAAAACTCTCTTCCTCGTTCATACCATAGTGGAGATAGTGGGGATGCCAAAGCTTGGTTAAGTCATCTAAAACATAGATTTTCACATGCCAAGCTATTTGGAATCGGCTACTCTCTGGGTGGAAATATGCTTCTTAAACTTTTAGGAGAGTTAAAACACTCTTCTCCTCTAACCAAAGCTATCTCCATATCTGCACCACTGCAACTTGATATTTGTGCATATAAAATGGATAGTGGTTTTTCAAAATTTTATCAACGCCATCTGCTAAAAAATTTAAACAAATCATTAGAACAAAAGTACCATCATCACGATATGAAATCATTCATAAATCTTGATAAAAATGAGATCAAAAATCTTAAAACTTTTTGGAAGTTTGATGATCTCTACACTGCACCTATACATGGTTTTAAATCTGCCCAAGATTACTATACAAAATGCAGTTCAAAGCAGTTTTTAAAAGATATAACAACTCCAACACTTATCATCCACTCCAAAGATGACCCCTTTATGACTACGGAGATTTTACCAAACCTGAGCGAACTCTCATCTAAAGTAAAACTTGAACTCTTTGAACACGGTGGACATGTAGGTTTTGTTGGTGGAACTATCTTTAATCCTAAATACTGGCTTGAAGATAAAATTATTAGTTACTTTAAAAAGTAGAGAAAAACTAAAACTCTCTTTCACTATAATTAGAAAAATTAATAGCAAAGGGGAGTGTATGAAACTATTTATTACTTTCATACTTCTAATAACTACAATGAATGCAATAGATCTAGAACCTTATAAAACCAAGATAGAACAACTTAGCGATGAAGAGAGATATGTACTTATAAACAAAGGTACTCAGGCACCTTTCGTAGGTAAATATACAGATGAAAAATCAAATGGTATCTACAGATGCAAGATATGTGGTTCTGCACTCTATAAATCAAGCGATAAATTTAACTCAAACTGTGGTTGGCCAAGTTTTGATGATGAGATTGAGGGTGCTGTAAAAAGAGTAACTGATGCTGACGGCAGACGAGTTGAAATAGTTTGTGCAAAGTGTGGTGGACATCTTGGTCATGTTTTTGAGGGCGAAGGCTTTACGCAAAAAAACACTCGACACTGCGTAAACTCTATCTCTTTAACTCTTGATACAACACCAAAAGCAAAGAGTGAGAAACTCTCTTACGCCTACTTCGCCGGTGGCTGTTTTTGGGGAGTTGAGTACTACTTAGAAAAACTTGATGGTGTAAAAGAAGTGAGTTCCGGTTTTATGGGTGGAGATCTGAAAAATCCAAGCTACTACGAGGTAGTTCGTGGAAATACAGGTCATCTTGAGGCTGTTGAAGTTATCTATGACAAAGGTAAAATCTCTTATGAAAAAATTGCTAAAACATTTTTCGAGATTCACGACCCAACGCAAACAAACGGACAAGGTCCAGATATAGGAGAGCAATATTTATCTGCAGTTTTTGTAGAGAACGAAAATGAAAAAAATACAATATGTTTACTTATAGCCCAACTTGAAACAAACGGTTTTAACATAGCTACTAAAATACTTGACAAACAAGAGTATTACAAAGCCGACGAAGGACATCAAAACTACTATAACAAAAAGGGCAGTAAACCATATTGTCACGGTTACAAGAAGAGGTTTTAACTACTTTACGCCCTCTTGTGCCTTGTTGGCATCGTAACCCTCTGTTCCGCGAGATTTACTAAAATCTTTAGCTTCACCATCAATGGACTCTATGAGTTCGTTTTTAAACTCTGTTGCTGTATGTCCAGTTTCTTGAGAATAAATAATATAAATACCGATAACTATCGCTATAAACATTAACATACTATTACGATTTTGATAAAAGACATAGATTAATATAGCAAGTACAACTAAAGAAGCTGGGTATAAAATTCCATCCATATGTGTATCCTTTTTTATTTAGGGTAGTATATCATATTGAGGAGAAATTTCTACATGCTATAAATCTTATGGCATGTAGAGGTATAAAAAAGTAGTTAGTCTCTTTTAGTTCCGCGAGAATGTCTTTTTCTCTCATTTTCTGTTAGAAATTTTTTACGGATTCTTATAGATTTAGGAGTAACTTCTAGTAACTCATCCTCTTCAATCCACTCTAACGCTCTCTCTAGTGACATATTTCTAAATGGAACAAGTTTAATGGCTTCATCAGCACCAGATGAACGAACATTTGATTGTGCTTTACCTTTGATAGGGTTTACTACAAGGTCATTGTTACGGCTATGTTCACCGATAATCATACCCTCATAAACTTCAGTTTGAACACCGATGAAAAGAACACCACGATCTTGAATACCAAATAGTGAGAATGCAAGAGTAGAACCTGGAGTCATAGAGATAAGAGCTCCGTAACTTCTTGATTCAACAGTACCACTAAACGGTCTAAACTCTAAGAAAGAGTGATTCATAACACCCTCACCCTTAGTATCTGTTAGAAACTGACCTCTAAAACCGATAAGTGAACGAGCTGGAATTTCAAACTCTATTCTTTGGAAACCTTGACCCATTGGTAACATAGATTTCATCTCTGCTTTTCTCTTACCAAGTCTTTCGATTACACCACCACTTAACTCTTCTGGAACATCAATAACTAAATGCTCATAAGGTTCACATTTAACACCTTCTATCTCTTTAACAATAACTTCTGGTCTTGAGATAGAAAACTCAAAGTCCTCTCTTCTCATATTTTCAGCAAGGATTGTTATCTGAAGCTCCCCACGACCTGAAACTTTGAACTTACCTTCGCCAACAGTTTCAAGCTTCATAGCAACATTTGTTACCATTTCAGACTCTAGTCTCTCACGAAGTTTATTTGAAGTTACATGTTTACCCTCTTTACCAGCTAAGGGAGAATCATTAACTGCAAACACAACTGTTAGTGTTGGTTCTTCGATGTGCATAGGGTCAAGTGCAACTGGATTAACTGAATCTGCAACAGTATCTCCAACATCAACAGTCTCCATACCGGCAAATGCAACAATATCTCCAGCTTCAGCTTGATCAATCTCCATACGGTTAAGACCATGAAAACCGATTAGTTTAGAGATTTTACCCTTAACCATTTCGCCATTAGATTTTGCAAGCATAATGTTATCGCCCTTATTAACTGTACCATTAAAGATACGAGAGATACCTATTTTTCCAACATAGTTATCATAATCTAATGTGAAAACTTGTGCTTGAAGAGGATTTGCTGCATCACCCTCTGGCTGGGGAACATCATTAACAATAACTTCAAAGATACACTCAAAGTTTCCATCTGGGTCACTCATATCCATTTTAGCTATACCATCTCTGGCTGCTGCATAAACGATTGGAAAATCTTGTTGATCATCAGTTGCATCCATGTCGGCAAACAGATCAAACATCTCATCAACAACTCTATCTGGATCAGCAGAATCTTTATCGATTTTATTGATTACAACAATTGGTTTTTTACCAAGTGCAAGCATCTTCTTAACAACGAACTTAGTTTGAGGCATAACACCCTCATAAGCATCAACAAGAACTAAAACACCATCAACCATCTTAAGTACTCGTTCAACTTCTCCACCAAAGTCAGCGTGACCCGGAGTGTCAATAATGTTGATTTTATAATCTTTATAACGAATAGCTGTATTTTTAGAAAGGATCGTGATTCCTCTTTCTCTCTCTAAATCATTACTATCCATAGCTCTTTCATCATGTTCTTCATGATCACCAAATGTACCAGACTGCTCTAGTAGTCCATCAACCAGCGTAGTTTTACCGTGGTCAACATGTGCAATAACTGCAATATTTCTAATCTTTTGCATTAGGGTTTCCTTAAAATATGGGAAATTTTTCGCGATTATATCTAAAAAAATATTATATATTCGTAAAAGTAGTGATATAATTATACATTATTGATTTAATATGAATATAAAAAAGAGATTCTATTTTATTAATCAAATAAAACTTATAAAATAGTTTTTCATTATTTAAACATAAAACCAAACAATAGAGTGAAATATGATTGAATATCCAAATAAATTAGATAAAATATTTGATAAATTAGATAAACATAATATTAAGCCTATTATAATTGGTGGATTTGTTCGCGACTATCTGTTGGGAATGGAAAGTAAAGATGTTGATATTGAGGTTTATAATATATCTTCATATGAAAAATTAGAAGATATTTTAAAAGAGTTTGGGAGGGTTAATAGTGTTGGAAAAAGTTTTGGTGTTTGTAAAATAACCTTAGATGATTTAGAACTTGATTTTTCTCTTCCGAGAATGGATAGTAAAATTTCTGCAGGGCACAGAGGTTTTGATATAAAAATAGAGTCTAATATAGACTTTGTAACTGCAACCTCAAGAAGAGATTTTACGATAAATAGTATTGGATATGATATTAAAAATCAAAAGATACTCGACCCCTACAATGGAGTGAAAGATTTAAAGAAAAGAATCTTAAAAATAGTAGATAAAAAAACTTTTAACCAAGACCCGTTAAGAGTACTAAGAGCCATGCAATTTTGTGCAAGGTTTGAACTTAGATGCGACAAAACCTTAATCTCTACCTGCCAAGAGATGATAGCAAACAATATGCTAAAAGAACTTTCAAAAGAGAGAATTTATAAAGAGTTTAAAAAACTTTTTTTAAAATCACAAAAGCCATCTATAGGTCTTATTTTTCTGGCTCAAGTTAATGGTTTAAACTATTTTGACGAACTTCAAATGAAGAACGAACTATGGATAAAAACTCTAACATCAATAGATAAATTTTCTAATAACAAAACAGATAACAAAAACACTAACATAACAATCTCGTTAGCTCTTCTTTGTTATGAAACAGATGCAGGTAAAATAAAATCTTTGATTGATAAACTTAGCGATAAAAAAAATCTTTTTAAGAAGATATACTCGTTTCATCATATAGCCAAACATATTCAAAATAGAGATAATAAACTTCTATATGAAGTAACTAAAAAGATAGATACTAAAGAGTTGATCCCATTTTTAAAAGCTCTTAATATTGACAATAAAGAGATAAAAAACATAGATAATATTAAGCCGATTATTTGTGGTAAAGAGATTCTGGCATGTGGAATCAAGCCATCAAAAGAGTTTTCACAGATACTTAAAAGAGCCTATGAAGCACAAATAAATAAAAAATTTAAAACCAAAAAAGAGGTCATGACTTGGCTTAAAAACTACCTACACACCTAAGACACTCATCTTTCTTTTTAACTCTGTCATTTCACCAATATTAACAATCGCTTTTGAGATAGACTCTTTTAATTTTATTTCATAAATCTGCTTATGATCTCTGTCGTACTTTGTAATAATATCACTATACAACTCCATAAATTCTTGAATCTGCTCTACTGCAACTATTGTTATTTTACTGTGAGATGCAATGGAGATAACTAATTCAAACCCTTTTTTAATCTTAGAATCCATATCATCAATCTCTATATATCTCTTGGAAGTCTCACTATTTTTTGTTGTTAATCTTCTCATAACTTCAACAAGACCATCCTCATCAACTTCAAAATTCAAAACTCTGTTGTTGATATATGTTCTCATATCTGTTAAATTCATTTTAGATATTTTCTCTACTAACTCAGCAACTGTACTATCTTCACTAGAGAGTTCACTCTTTTTTTTACCT
>JAYELK010000159.1:0-34147 GCA_034717415.1 Campylobacterota bacterium
TACTTATATCTATAGTTTTAATCTCTGTTTTAAATGTAATGGTTATGAGTGTTTATGAACGCATAAAAGAGATTGGAACAATCGCAGCCATGGGAACTACTCCAAGTACCATCATAAAACTCTTCTTAACAGAGGGTTTAATGCTTGGTATCTTTGGAACTATCATTGGAAGTATTTTATCTTATGGGGTTGTTTTTATCATTAATACCATAGGAATAACTTTCTCATTTGGTCGCCAAAGTGATCTGACACTAAACCCTACCTTACATCTAAATGAGATGCTGATAGTTAGCGTTATAGTTATCTTAATCTCTCTTGTAGCTTCTATCTCACCGGCGATAAAAGCAGCCAAACTCAACCCTGTTGATGCATTAAGACAAAACTAGGAAAAAAGATGAAAATTTTAACTCTACTTATAACACTAAGTGTTGCTATATTTGCCACTGATATACTACAAACCATAGATAGAAAACTGACTCCTACATCAGCACAAATGTATAAAAAACTAATCAACATCGAACCAAATGGAGAGAAAAAAGAGTTCTTACTTTTTCAGGTAAAAAAAGACAGAGATAAAATGGTTTCACTTTTTTTATCTCCCGATAGTGAAAAAGGTCGTGCCACTCTAAGACTTGGTGATAATATGTGGCTCTACATCCCAAATGTTGGAAGACCCATAAGAATAACATCCATGCAGTCTGTTGTAGGTGGCGTTTTTAACAATGCAGATATTATGAGACTTGATTTTAGTACAGAGTATAGCGTGGCTTCACAGGAGGAAAAAGAGGATTATTTACTACTAGATTTAAAAGCAAAAAATGACACAGTTTCTTACGATAAACTTCTTATGCAGGTAGATAAGAAAACTCTTACTCCACTGCAAATAGAATGCTATACCTCCACAAAAATGCTTATAAAAACACTATACTATAAAAAACTAAAAGATTTTGGCGATGGAATTGTAAGACCATCAGTTATAGAGACCAACTCTCCAATGTATAAAGGATATAAATCTATCATGATTTATGCAAAAATCACACCTAAAGAGTTTGCTGATGAGGCATTTACTTTGGATAATCTTTCTAAAGCTTCAGAGTTAAGAAGATAGGATAAATTTTATGCTTAAAAGGGTTCTTGTAGTTTTACTTATTTCACTTCCTCTCTTTGGTGATGAATATGATTTTGATATGGATGCTTTTGAAACTAAACCTTATGAGTACAGTGGTTATTTACGCTTAGACAATAAGTTTCAACAACTGCGCAGAGATAATGGAGATTATCAAAACTATACTCACTTAGAGGCTCTTTTTGATTTTAGTTATTTTTACGAAATATTTAAGTTTAAAAGTTCACTAATGGCTACTTATGATTACATCAAAGATAAAACTGATGAGGACAACTACCCCATTAATGAACTCTATGTAGAAGCAAAAATAGATAAAAATCACACTCTTTTAGTAGGTAAAGAGTCACTTGGATGGGGTAAAGGTTACTTTTTCAATCCCGTGGCTTTTTTTGACAGACCAAAAGACCCAACTCAACCAACAAAAACAAGAGAGGGATTTATTTTAACAAAATACAGCTATAACAAAAGTTTCAACACTATTTTAAAAAATATAAGTTTTGATATAGTTTACATGCCATCAACTGAGACAATTAACAAAGATTATTACACTAAAATTACAAAAAGTGAAAATGCTCAAAATGCGGCTCTTCGTCTTTATATGCTTCTTTATGATACAGATATAGATATAATCTATAACTACTCTGATATAGCAGAAAATAGAGTTGGAATAGATTTTTCAAAAAATATTCAACTAAACTTTGAAATTCATGGTGAGTTTGCAACAAAAGCTGATAATGAATACTCATATCTTTTAGGTCTTCGTTACCTAACAGATTTTGAACTGACTATAATTAGTGAATATCTATATAAATCAGACGGTTTAAACAAAAAAGAGATTGAAATATCTTCATCAATTCTCCCTTTTTTAGCAAAAGATTATTGGATTACACTTATCACACAAAAAGAACCTTTTGACCTACTCTACTCTACACTTTACTATAAAAACATGATAAATATGCAAGATTACTCGATGCAAAACAAAGTAGGAGCCGGTTATAGTTTTAAAAACAATATAGATATTGATCTCTCTTACAATATCAACAGTGGCAACAGACTAAGTGAATTTGGCAAAAAAGCTGTAGAAGATTTTATTTGGGTACAACTTACTTGGAAATATTAATGCTTTTTAACTATCCATAGATGGCTATACCAATACCATTTTCCATCTTTAGCTGGTGCAGTACATGTGTATCTTTGTCTCGGTGGAATAAGTGCTGCATTTGCACTAACTTCAAACTCTGTTTGTGAAATCCACTTCACATTTATCTCTTCCCCACTTGAGAGATAACAGCCTAGATGCTTAAGTGGTTCTTTTAACTTTATGGTCAGTATTGGTGGGTTTTCTTCATCTAAAAGTGGTTCTCTTGGTGAAACTGATTTTATAGGCATCTGAAGTGTATTTAGCTTGGTTATAAAACCCTCGTGAGTAGCAAATGCTTCTGCCATAGGAAACCTTGTCAATGCTCTTAAGTCACTACTCTCTCCAATCGCTCCTGAAGTCTGAGTCATACCGACATATCCCAACGCCTTAATAAGCTTGGCAGTTTTCATGTTGTACTCACCAAAAGGATATGAAAAAAACCGTGGATTTTCATTTGTCTCTTCTGTAAACTCTTCTTTAAGTCGTAACTGCGCCCCTTCTATTTCTCCCCTCACTCTTTTTTTCCATACCCCCTCTGTTTCACTGTTTTTTGGAAGAAAAAAATCATGACTTAGTGAATGATTTGCAAATTCAGCACCATTTTCTTGCATCTTTCTCATCATCTCCCATGTCATATAAAACTTTGATCTGTTATCAACTGCATTTGTACTAATAAATATGGTAAATGGGAAATTTTTACTCTTTAACATCGGATAAGCTTTTGTAAAAGTGCTAACATAAGCATCATCTATTGTTAAAGCTACTGTTTTTGGTGGAATAGGTTTTTTGTTTATTATATGGTTAACTATCTTTGAAAGTCGCCAAACATTATAATCATTTTGCTCAAGATAGTCTAACTGATATTGAAACTGTTTAAGAGTGATATTTGTAGAAGGATATGAAGATTCACCAAAACGATGATACATAAATACAACAGCACTGTTTCCAAACACAATATCAAACATTAAGATAAGAGATAAAAAAAGAGTTTTCATATTTTAACTACTCTAAAATATAATCCACTACTTTAGATTCTATTGTTACTTGTTTTATAAGTTCAACCACCTTAAGATGCTCTGGATGAACTGCATAAACTTTCAAATCTTCTTTAGTGTCAAAAGTGCTATATAAAGAGAGATCAAATGCTCTACCCTCTTGAGAAAAATTAACACCTACTTCCATCATTTTTAAAGTAGGTATTTTTCCAATTAAAGAGTTCAATCTCTCTTGTACTATTAAAATATTTGAACTTTTATCCTCATCTTTAAATCTAAACATTACTATATGAACTATCATTTTATCCCTTTTTTAGTGCAATTTTAGCATAATTACACCATGAAAGATTTATACGGAAGTGCAATACTATTTTTTTACTTTTTAAAATGGCCATATTTTTTAGGATTTCCATATCTCTATATGAATGGACTTGACAATAACTTCATACTTGATGGATTATGGTTTTTGTGCATACTTTTAATTTTCAAAGATATTTATACTATGATTAAAAACAAAAAAATCAATCGTTGCAACACAAAAAAATAAAAGATTCTAAGAAAGAATTCCTTTCCAAAAAAATTCAGCTATCATTACTATAAAAAATATACCTGCAAAATTCAAAAAGATTCCATAGCGAATCATACTCTTAACATTCACGGCACCACTACTCATAGCTATGGCATTTGGTGGGGTGGCTATAGGAAGCATAAAAGCATAACTGGCACATAGAGTGGCAACCATCATAAAGAGAGTTGTATTTATACCTGTCTGCTCGGCTACGGAGTAGATAACAGGAAGCATTATAGAGATTAGTGCTGTGTTTGAGGTTATCTCTGTTGTAAAAGTTATAAGCATTGCTACACAAAAAAGTAAAAGTATAGGTGGCAAATCAGTCATAACTATTAGGTAAGATGCCACTTCATCAGCAAGACCTGTCTCACTAAAAGCTTTTGCGATGCTAAAACCTGCACCAAACAGAAACATAATTTTATATGGAATCTTTTTAGAATCTTCATCCCATCTAAGCAGACTAAACGGTGGCACAAATAGAAGCAGTCCAGCAGATAAAAGTATTCCGGCTTCACTAAGTCCTAACCCACCCCAGAAAGGTTTCATTGGAGCATTTAAAAGCAGAAGAAAAATCAATCCACCCATAATATATAAAATCTTTTTTTGTGCTATATCCAGAGGCTTTTTATCACTCTCTCTTTTTATTGGAGTGTTTGGCACTCCTAAACTAAGGAGCAAACTTACTACTATAAACATTATCACTACTAAAGGAGCAACCATCCACATCCATTGAAAGAATGGTATAGCTTCCATCCCTTTATCATGCATAATACCAAGTAGTATGAGATTTGGAGGAGTTCCTATGGGTGTTAAAATTCCACCTACACTTGCACCATAAGCGATTCCAAGAGCAAATCTCATCTTTAGTTTTATATCATCAGTTATAAAGAGTGCAATAGACATAAGCAGAAGGGTTGTTGTTGTATTTGAGAGAATTGAACTAAGAAGACCAGCCGTAATAGATAGTGAAAATATCATACCTCTTGGAGTATTTGGGAAGAGACTCAACATTTTATCGGCTATAAAAGTATGCAGATTACTCTTCTGTACTGCAATAGCCAACATAAATCCACCTAAAAACAGATATATAATAGGATGAGCATAGTTAACAGTTGTAGCTTTAGTATTTAAAATTTCAAAAGCGGGAAACAGCACAATAGGAAGCAAAGAGACAACAGCCAAAGGCAGACCCTCATTTGTCCAAAGCACAACCAAAAAAGCAATGATTCCCAAAAGCGATGCTTGAGTAGGATTAAAAACAGTAAGTGATAGAACAGATACAAAAAACCCTATAAATATTGAAAACCCTATTTTTTTAAACTGCTCTGCGTATTCACCCATTTGAAAGCAAATCCCTTAAACTCTCTCTTGGATTTTTACCCTCTAGCATCTCGTAAACTTCTCGTGCTATTGGCAAGTATAAAACTTTTTGCTGTGAAATTTCATGTAGTGCATAAGTTGTCCCTATACCCTCTGCAACCTCTCCCAAATCATCCAAAATCTCTTGTTGTGATTTTCCTTTTGCCAAACCGATTCCAACGCGAAAATTTCTTGACATCGTCGAGGAAGCAGTTAAAAAAAGATCCCCCGCTCCACTAAGACCTACAAAACTCTCCTCTTTTGCACCATATACATTACCAAACCTCTGCATCTCAACTAAACCTCTTGAAATTAGTGCAGCAGCTGCATTTTTACCAAGTTCTAGTCCTTCACATATTCCCGCAGCTATGGCTATAACATTTTTATAAGCACCTGCTATCTCAGCACCTGTAACATCAGTAGAGATATATGTTTTTATAAATCTTGGAAAAAATGAGGCAAACCTCTTACTTAACGCTTCATTATGTGCATTTACCACAAGAGCAGTCGGTAGAGATTTTCTAACCTCTGTTGCAAAAGAGGGACCAGATAAAAAAGCTATATTTTCATCTGGAATATGCTTTGCATATATCTCATTTAAAAACTTCCCGCTTGAAGCTTCTATGCCTTTTGCAGCAACTAAAACTTTTTGATTATTAAAAACAAATTTTTCATCTAACCATGCTGATACCTGTTGTGCAGGGATAGCAATCACTAAATATTCACACTTTAAAATCTCTTCTAAAGATATAAAGTTTTTTATATCTCTACTTGTTCTAGAATTTATATAGACTTCATTCTCTTGACTTAAAGCGAAAAATAGAGCTGAACCCCACTTACCTGCTCCTATTACTCCAATTGACATTGCACCTTCTCCCTACTAATTTTTCAAACTCTTTTATATCATTTTCATAACCAACCACTACAAAAATATCACCATTTGTTATCTTCTTATGCAGTGCTTTTGATGAGTAGATAAACTCTCCACTCATATCTTCACGGATTACAGAGAGAACTATTATACCATGTACTCTATGCCACTCTATATCTGCTGGGTATTTACCATCAAAATAATCATCTTTTTCGACCTCTATTTGAGCAACTTTTAACTCACTCTGTTCATACAAAATACTATGCAGTACCTCTGTAACTATAGGTTTTTTAAGCATATCTGTAATAATACTGGCAGTAGTTTGCACCATCGGTATAACTTTATTGGCACCCGCCATACTAAGCTTGTTTGCACTCTCTCTGTTTTTGGAAAGTGCTATGATAGTTAGATCCTTAAATATAGATCTAAGTGAGATAGTTAAAAAAACATTTTGGGCATTATCTTCAAGTACGCAAAAGACTATAGAATTTTTCATATCAAACTCATTTTTGAGATCATCCCACTCATCACTTAGGTCGAATTTTCTTATCTTATACTCTGCTTTATCTACTATATCTGTATCAAAGTTCATATCAAATATAACTATATCACTATCTTTATATCCTATATTTTTAGCAATTTCCAAAGCGTAGTCGTTATATCCAAATATTAGTGCATTCATTTGCGAATCTTTTTATGTAAATATGTTTCAAACTCTTTAATAAATACAGAATTACCAATCACAAGGAGGTAATCCCCCTGTTCTAAGAGAGTGCTATTTATAGGATTGAAAAAGAATCTTTTATGTTGCATTTTATAGATTCCAAGTACAATGACTCTATATCTTGCATTATGCAACTCTCGGGCGCTGCTAAAGTTTTGAGCAACTCTTTCATCAATTAAAAGTTCCTCTATATCTATGTTTGAATATTCAAAACGAAAGGCATTTACAACCTCAAAAGCAACTGGTTTACCTATATACTCTTTTGCAATCATCCCAACCAACTCTTTTGCATAGAGTATCTCATTAACCCCTGCAAAAGAGAGTTTATGTCTATGGATTTGGCTCATCAGCAGAGATAAAATAAAAATATCTTTGCTAATGGAACGAACAGTTAGAGTCGTATATACATTTTCTATATCACTCTCTTTTAGACACAAAATTGCTTTTACCTGCTTATCTAAATCAATATGAAGTTTTTTATAGCTATCTACACTGCCTGGGTCATAGTTCAGTGCTTTAACACCATCTTTTTTAGCCTTTTGCACTCTCTTATAATCTTCATCTAAAACAATAACGCTATCGCCATTTTCTAAGAGTTTTTTTGCAACTTCTACAGCAATTTCTTCATAACCACAAATGATATGAAACTGCTTTAATTTACCAATATCATCAACAGTTTTTGTATCTCTAATCTCATCAAGCTGTTCGGTAAAAGCAGATACAACAAGAGAGGTAGTAAAAGCAAGAACTGCTATACCTGCTATAATCACAAGCATAGCCACAGCTCTTCCAGCTTCGGTAATAGGAGTTACATCTCCATATCCAACTGTTGAAATTGTAACTATAGACCAGTATATAGCTTCAAACATGGTATCTATCGGAGAAGATGGGTTATTCGCTTCCATTACATAGATAAGTACAGATGAAACAAAAATCACAATCCCTGCAAATATCATAAGTGTAAAAAACTCAAATCTTTTTGTAGATAAAACTGATGAAAATGTTTGAATACTTCTTGCATATCTAAAGAGTTTAAATACTCTAAAAAGAATGAAAATTCTAAGAAGTCTTAACTGATGAAAGAAAGGTAAAATTGCCAATAGATCAATAATAGCTCTAACAGATAGAATATACTTAAATTTTACCTTTGTTATCTCTAATATAGCCTTAGATAAATGAAACTTTCTACCAAGCAAAGCATCATACTCACTCTGATCAATTAAAATCTTTGTAATACTGCTATTTACCCAAAGTCGTAAAATATACTCAATAAGAAAGATGATAGAGACAATAAAATTATTAAAATATAGCCAAAAATCATTTACATGAAATTTAACTTCACGAATAAGTACAGCCACACTCATAAAAATAAGTATCATCATAGAAATATCAAAATATTTTTTATAACGATAGTTATCATTTTCTAAAAAATTATAAAAAAAGCGCTTAATTTTTTGATACGATTCACTAGTATTTATATGGTAAGCTCCATCAACTATCAAACGCTTTGTCAAACTTATCTACCCCAATTTTAATTTTAAGAGTTCATTTACAGCTTGTGGATTTGCACTGCCTTTACTGGCTTTCATAACTTGACCTACAAAAAAGCCAAAAAGTTTATCTTTTCCACCCTTATACTGCTCAACTTTATCAGGATTTGCAGCTATAATCTCATCACACATAGCCTCAATAGCACCCATGTCAGTCACTTGTTTTAAACCTAAAGCATCGATTACGCCATCTACATCCAAGTTCTCTTGCATAAGCTTATCAAGAACCTCTTTAGCTGCCTTACCACTGATAGTTTGATCTTCTATACGCTTAACTAGAACTCCCAATTTTTGAGCATCTACTGGCGAATTTGTTATATTCATATCACCTTTAAGCCTACCTTGAAGTTCAACAGTTAGCCAAGTAGTAGCATTTTTAGCACTGATACCCTCTTCCATCATCTCCTCAAAGAAGTGTGCCATTTCAATGGATGAAGTTATAACGGCTGCATTATACTCATTCATGCCGTAATCACCTATAAATCTTGCTTTTTTAGCATCTGGAAGTTCTGGAATTTTAGAATACAACTCAAGCATCTCATCAGTTACAACAGCTTTTAGCAAGTCAGGCTCTGGGAAGTAACGATAATCTGCAGCTTCCTCTTTTCCCCGCATGGAACGAGTCTCCTGTTTTATCTGGTCAAAAAGGCGAGTTTCTTGACAAATTTCATCATCATAAATACCATCTTCCCAAGCTTCACTCTGACGAGCCACTTCAAGTTCTATCGCCTTTTGAATAAACTTAAATGAGTTAATATTTTTAATCTCAACACGAGTATAAAGTTTTTCATCGCCTTTAGGTCTGATAGAAACATTTACATCAACTCTAAAAGAACCCTCTTGCATATTTGCATCACCGATATCTAAATAACGAATGATAGAATGAAGTTTTTTTAAGTAAGCAATCGCCTCATTACCACTACTCATATCCGGCTCACTAACAATCTCTAAAAGTGGTGTTCCAGCACGATTGAGATCAACTTTTGAAATATCACCATCATGAATATTTTTCCCCGCATCTGCTTCTATATGCGCCCTGTTTATTCGTATAGTTTTTTTACTACCATCTTCTAAATCTATCTCTAATACCCCATGCTCAACGATAGGAGTATAGAGTTGAGTAATTTGATAAGCCGATGGAGAATCTGGATAGAAGTAAGACTTTCTATCAAAAAATGATGTTTTATTTATAGTTGCACCAACAGCAATTCCAAGCATAATAGACTTATGTAAAACCTCTTTATTTAAAACAGGTAAAGCCCCAGGAAGTGCTAAACAAGTTGGACAAGTATTTGTATTTTGTTTGTGATTAAAACTCGTAGGGCACGAGCAAAAAAGTTTTGTTTTTGTGTTCAGTTGAACATGGACCTCAAGTCCAATAACTACTTCAAACATAGATTTCCTTAGATAAAATATATAATATGGCTTCTATTTTATCTAATTAAAGCTTAATTTTTGAGGTGGGCTTAGATGCAAAATAGTAGTAAAACTAATGTTTTTTTCATTTTATAAATTTAAACTTTAGAAGCAACTAACTTTTCTAAAAGCTTTGTCTGTTTTTTCGCTTCACTAAGCCTTTGTCTATTGATAGAAAAAGCATCAAGAGCTAAAATCATAAAGAGTGAGATAACAACAAAAAAGATTGTAAGAAAAATGGCTAAAGTAAAACCCAAGAAGATAAAAAGTTTAAAAGTTATCAAAGCACCAAAAAGGACTATTGCCCATGATGCTCCAAGCAAAAAGCTTATAATTCTATCGAATTTATCTTTTTGCATCTGTATATATAAGGCTTAGTGTTCTTCTATAGCTATTGCTGAACCTAAGTAAACAGTTGTTAGCATCATAAAGATAAATGCCTGTAAAAGTGCCATAAAAGTAAGAAGTGCAAATGGAATCATTGGAAGTAACCAAGGAGCTAACATCAAGATTACCATCAAGAACATATCATCACCCTTTACATTTCCAAAAAGACGGAAGCTAAGTGAAACTAAACGAGAAAAGTGAGAAACTATCTCGATTGGGAACATTAACCAGTATAACCACCAAACTGGACCCATGAAGTGCTTGAAGTATTTGATAACACCTTGACGACGAATACCTTCAAAGTTATAGTAAACAAATACTACAAGTGCTAAAGTAAGTGCAAACTCTAGAAATGCAGTGGGAGCTTCAAAACCTGGAATAATACCGATTAAGTTAGCTATTGCAACAAAAAGACCGATTGTAGCAACAAGAGGAATATAGCGACGAGCGTCCTCTTTACCCATAACATCTATACCCATCTGAAGTACACCAGAAATATATGCTTCCATAAAGTTCTGTGCTCCCTTAGGAACAAGTTGAAGGTTTGACATTGCTACTCTTACAAGCAATAAAGCTAAACCAGCCGATAATAACATGTGTGTTATATATAAAAAAGTCTTTTCGTGAGAAATAAGTCCGAAAAATGTAAACAATTCTGGCATAGAAGAACTCCCTATCTAAAATAAATTACGAGATTATAATCTAAGTTGCATTAAATTATTATAATAGTAGCTCTGTTTTTATAAATTTTTTCACAGATGTAACAGCTTACTTGGCTTTTACATCTTTTGCACTATAATTTCTACCTGCTATAGCCTCTAAAAATACAGTTGCGTATGATCCTTTTGGCAAACTAAAAGATATATTTAGAAAAGTCTGCTTTTTATCATATCTACACTCTATTGTCTTTGGAAATATCAGTGCCTCTCTTCTATAACCTTTTGCTTGCAAAAATTCATCATCATATTTTTCTTCAATAACTCTTGCCTCATCTCTTGCACGAAAAACATCTCTACCACACAAAAGTCCGGTAGGAATAAGCTTTTTACTCTCATAATCTCTTATAGGTATAATTTTTGGAGTAGATAACTTAGCATTTTTTGAGATATAAACATCACCATTTAAAGGCTGAAACTTTCCATCATTGAGTTCTCTACTCTGAACAACTCTCTCTCTTAACCACTCATTGAAAAAAGTGCTTTGATAGATAGAGATTAAAAAGTTTTTTATTTTGGAATCATTTATAAACAAATCGCCTTTTATCATCTCATTAGCCTGTTTTATACTATCTCCATCACGACCAAATCTCTGATAACCAAAGTAGTTAGGCAAACCATTTTTCCCTATCTTTCTAGCTATTTTTTCAATACGACCTGCTTCAATATTATCTACGAAGTGTAGATTTATACTAAAGCGATTTCCACTTAAATCACCCATCCGTATATTTTTATTATGTTTAAAAGTTTTTACTATCTTAATTTGAGAATGTTTAAACTTTTTAAGTGCTTTTTCGTGTCTGACATCCACTGAAATATATTGAGTAGTGGTTGCATGTTTGTCTTTTAAACCTGCATAGCCTATCTTTTGTGCAGGAATCTTTAAAAACTCTGCAAAAATTGCCACCATATCCCAAGTAGTCATCTCAACTTTTTTAATATGCAGAACTAAAAAATTACCTCTACCCCCAAATTCACCCAACGGTATCTCATCAACCACAAAATCGGTAGGATTTTGAGTAAATCTAAAATCCATGCCCTCTGTTTCTATCAAATATTCTCTATTTTTCATAATTATAAGTTCCTAGTCATAAATAACCCCAACTTCAGAAGCTTAACAACCTCAACTCTTTTGAAGCGATATTTATATCTTTTTGTATCGCATCTTTTAACTCAACTATTGAATCAAATTTCTCATTATTTCGTATAAACCTCACAAAACTGATAGCAGCTTTACTCTCACATAAAACTTCACCGTCAAGTATATGACTCTCAATAGCAAAACTTCCATCTGTTGTAATTCTATGCCCAACAAAAGAGACTGAAGGATGGTAATGCTCTTCATCATCAATACGAGTTAAACTAACATAAACACCCTCTTTTGGAGTTAAATATCCACATGCCAAGATATTTATAGTAGCCACCAGCTCTTTTTTACCAATACCCTGACCTTTTGTTAAAAGACCTTTAATAGTATAGTTATGCCCTAAAAAAGCATTTGCACCTCTTATATCACCTATCTGAAGTTTTGCACGAATTTTATGAGAGTGTACAGAATCTCCATGAAGTTTCACCTCATCAATCACTTCTACTTCACCATCAAACAGATTTTTCAAATCTTCAAAAGAGTTCGTTCTGTTTTTACCAAAATGAAAATCATATCCAACTACTATTTTTTCTAACTTTGGAAATTTCTCTTTTAAAAGCGACAGAAACTCTTCCCCATTAAGATGACGAATCTCATCTAATTTCAAATAGATTATTGGATGAGTAGAAAAGCACTCTCTCTCATCTTTTGGTGTAAGATTTGCATACCCAGTTTCTATAACAACAATAGTCCCATTTTCACCCAAAGCATCAAAAAGATGCTGATGCCCTATATGCATACCATCAAAACCACCGATAGCTATGGTAGTGCTATTTTTCATAATAGTAACACTGTTCAAGATTACCTTCCTTTCCAGTTAATTTAGAAGCAGATTTTTTCATCAGCTTCCACTCTTTTAATTCACATGCATCTTCAAATTTTATCATCGCATGTAGTATAGCCTTTTGATCAAGAACTACACCATGATTATCTCTTTTAGCCTCTCGTCCAACTTCAAACTGAGGTTTAAACAGAAGTATAATCTTTTCACATGCCAATCTATCTATGGCATCTAAGATATTTAACAAAGAGATAAAAGCAACATCACTAACAACTAAGTCAAACTTTTTTCTACTCTCAAATTTTCGTATATCACAGCTCTCATACGAAAATACTCTCTTATCTTCTAAAAGAGTTTTATGCAACTGTTCCCTGCCAACATCAACAGCACTTACTTCTTTTACACCTCTCTCTAGTAGCACTTGGGTAAAACCACCCGTTGATGAGCCTATATCTAAAGCTACACTACCACTAACATCTAAATCTAACTCATCTAAAAAAGCACTGAGTTTGTAAGCTGAACGAGAGACATACTCTTTGTGTTTTGCAACTACAACTTCATCTCTATCTACTTCTATTTTATAAGAACTTTTAAAAATAGATTTTCCATTTAAACTTACAAATCCATCTTTTATTAGTGCTTGTGCTTTAGTTCTGCTAGAAGCTAAGCCTTTATCTACAAGATAGTTGTCAAGCCTTATCAAAACTGAAACTCTAATGCACTATATAGATTATCTATATTCATATTATAATTTCCACTAATTGCGTCTTGATATTCAAATGCATACCTGTCATAAGCCACTTTCATACTAAACCACTCATTAAATCTAACTCCAACACCACCACCATAAACAAAAGTAAAACCACCTGAATCAATTCCACTCGCATCTATTTGACCAACACCAAACTTAGCATAAAAGTCTAAAATATCATCAAAAAAAGCGTAATGAACCAGAGTGCTGACACTTAAAGCACTATAACTAACACTGCTACTATCATCAACCTCCCAAGAGGTAAAATTAACCTGTCCTAGTTCAACTGAAAAATATTTGTTGATATATGCACCAGCATAAATGGTAGTAGAATTAGAAGTATCTCTCTTTAGATTCTCATACAATCCATCGCTATTATACTGAGAAACACCATACCCAACACCGACATAGGGACCACCATCTCTATCTGCATAAACAACACCCATAAACATTAAAAAAAGTAAAACTACTTTCATCTATAAAACTCCACTTATCATTTTTCTCATCTTATCTTCACTTAAGCACTCAACACCCAAACTCAAAGCCTTATCATACTTACTTCCAGCATCTTTGCCATAAACTAAAAAGTCTGTTTTTTTAGAAACAGAACCTGACACCTTAGCACCAAGATTTTCCAACATCTCTTTTATAGCACCTCGTGACTCACTCATAGTTCCCGTAATAACTACTGTTTTAGCTTTAAAAGGATTCTCTCTGGCTTCCTCTTTTTTTATAGGTTCTAGTGGCTCTAAAATATCTTGCAATCTTTTTATAGTCTCTCTATTTACACGAACAAACTCTAAAAGAGATTCTGCCATCTCTTCGCCTATACCATCACATGCCATGATTTGCTCTTTTGTTGCATCCACAAATGCAAAACCAAAATTATCACTCAAAGTTTTTGAAGCAACTTCACCCACATGCTCAATCCCCAAAGAGTTTATAAATCGCCAATATTCTTTGGCTTTTGCATTTTGCAGGGAGTCTAGTAAATTTTGTGACTTTTTTTCCTTAAAACCTTCAAGTTTTAAGAGTTTTTCCAGCGTTAAATCAAACAGATCAACTACACTCTTCACAAGTCCAGAGACAAAAAGAGTTTCTACTATTTTACTGCCAAGTCCATCTATATTTAGACAAGGTTTTGAAGCAAAATAGATGATAGAGTTTACTACTCTAGCCTCACACTGAAGATTTTGACATTTGAGCAAAACACCCTCATCCAAAAGTTCACTTCCACATACTGGGCATCTCGAAGGTCTTATGACCTCTACCTGACTTCCATCTCTCTCATACATTAAAACCTTAATGATTTTTGGTATAACATCCCCACTTCTAAGGATAATAACCTTGTCATTTAGTCGTATATCTTTTCTCTGTATCTCATCAAAATTATGCAGAGTTGCTCTCTCAACTACAACTCCGTCAATATCCGTAGGCTCCACAATTGCCACAGGAGTAACAGCACCGGTGCGTCCTACTTGTAAAACTATCTCTTTAACAGTAGTTATCTTCTCAATTGCCGGAAATTTATAAGCAACTGAAAAACGAGGAACTTTCACCGTGTAGCCCATATCTATCTGTGAAGAAATTTCATTGACTTTTATAACCATACCATCAAGCATCATAGAGTAACTATCTCTATGGCTATTCATCTCTTTATAAATAGCCTCTATCTCACCAAAGTCTTGGCATGTAGAACTGCGTGGTGGTTTTCTAAATCCAAGCTCATAAATATAGGTCATTTTTTCACTTAAAAGTTTATGCTCAATTGAATTTTCTCCAACGCCATAAGGCAAAAAGACTAAGTTTCTTGAAGCAGTTATAGATGAGTCAAGCTGTCTAAGACTTCCAGCAGCTGCATTTCTGGGATTTGCAAAGAGTGCTTCACCGTTTTTAACTCTTGATTCATTGATTTTTTCAAATTCATCTTTAAAAATCACAACTTCACCACGAATTTCAATGCGTTTTTTATGTTCAATAGTGAGTGGAATGGAGCGAATAGTTTTAACATTTTGAGTAATCAACTCACCAACACTTCCATCACCACGAGTAATTCCCTGAACAAGTTCACCATTTTCATAGATAAGATTCAAACTTGCACCATCAAATTTTGGCTCACAGTAAAATGAAATATTGGAATCAAGTTTATAAGTTTTGGTTAGCCACTTCTCTAAACCATCAGAGTCAAAAATATCTTCTAAACTCCACATACGAGTAAGATGAGAAGCTTTAGTAAAACCTTCACTCACAATATCCCCTACTCTTTGAGTTGGAGAGTTAGCAACTATGGCACTTGGATTTTGTTCTTCATAATCCACTACTTCATGATAAAGCTTGTCATAAACCTCATCAGTTGTAATGGGGTCATCTAAAACATAATAGTGGTGCGAATAGAGGTTAAGCTTCTCTATCGCTCTTTTATACTCTTGTAAATTCATAATGGGATTTTATCTTATTATTCATTTATTAAATCAACCGGCGAACCAAAGTAGTAACCTTGATACTCATCAACTCCATACTCTTTTAGCAGTTCAAAAATCTCTTTACTTTCCACATATTCCGCAACTGTTTTTATATTCAAGTCTTTAGCAAAGTGAATTATATTTCTAACTAATATTTTCGAATCACTATCAATTAAAATATTTTTTATCAAGGAACCGTCAATTTTAAGATAGTCTGGTTTTATCAATAAAATATGAGCATAGTTAGCATAACCACTACCAAAATCATCTATTGCAATCATAACACCAAGTTTTTTTAACATTTTAATCACTTTTATCAACCTCTCAAAATCTTCAATACCCTCTTGCTCAGTTATCTCAATAACTACTTTCTCAGGTGATTTAAACTCTTTTATATAGATCAAAAGGGCATCCATAATATATGGATTTAAAAAATCTTTTGGAAGAAAATTAATTGCAATTTTCTCATCTCTCTTGGCAAATACTAAAAGGCTTAACCTTAAAACTTCTTTAGCCATTTCAATATATAAACCACTTTTCATAGCTATATCTAAAAAGTACAATGGAGATAGCACATTTTTCTTACCATCGTTAAACTCAACTATTCTCACCAATGATTCATACTTAATAATGTTTCCATCTCTATCTGTAATTGGCTGAAAAAATGGAACTACATTTTTATGCTCAAGTGCGTATCTGATAGTTCTCTTCACTTGAATAATATTTGCAGACTGTTTTTTGGTATCCAAACTTTGAGTGTATGCTAAGTATGGCAAAGATTTTTCTTTGGCAATTTTCAATGCTATCTGCGCATCTTTAAGAGAGTAAAGATGGTCAAAGGAGATACCTGAATATATTTCAATACCGATTGAGTCTCCAAGTCCATCTATCCATATTTCAAGTGAGTTAATTGTAATATGCAGTTCATCAACTATATCACTATATTTAGCTACATCAAAACTATCCTCTTTTTTTAGCAATACATACTCATCCGAGGATATTCTAAAAACATCAAAGCCATACTTGGATGCAAACTCCTTAAAAGCTTTTGCTACTTGAACTAAAACTTCATTTCCTGTATCTAAACCATATAGTTCATTAAGAAGACTAAAGTCCTTAATATTACTTAAAATCAGTGCATAACTATTTTTAGAATATAGTTTATTATTCAATGATACAAGATTTTTTAAGCCTGTTAAGTTATCAGTAAAAACTTGATGAGCAAAATACTTTAAAATTCTATTAAAACCTTGATAGAGAACTCCTCCCAAAAGTACCATTATTATAATCATTATATAAAAGAAACGAAACATAAAATCTCTATCTTTTTGGACTATATCTTTCGTTTCATATCCAACTATCAAATAGCCTAAAGTTTCATTTAGATGATTTTGCATAGGTATATTCATCTTAATTTTAAGAGAATTATCATTTTCTAAAGAGTATGAATTTTGTTTCATATTTTTTAGGAAATACTCTTTTAATTTTGAACTGCCTTTTAAAAAGAGATACTCACCATCAATATCTATCTTTTTATCATCCAACATAATAGATAGCAGTGATTTATCTATAGCAACACCGAGTTCCATATCAAAAACAGTTTGTAACTCTTGGAGAAAATGCACAGGATTCAAACCAATTTCAACATTTCCGACATAACTGTTTTTATAAAAAATAGGTTTTGTTATACGGTATGTCATATCAAGCTTACCAACTTCAAAACCGTGTAAAGATTTTTCTAATCTAGTTGTATCTACAATTAGTTTTCTTTTTTTATTTAAGTGTCGCCATAAAAGTGTGGTTTGTGTGCCCTATAGAGTGTTATACCGTCAGATGAACGAAATGTTAAAATTTCAACAAAAGGAAATTCTCTTTTTAAGCTCATATAATAATCCGAGAGAAGTTCATCTAGTTCTGCATGACTTCTTTTTGCAACAGCATCTGAAATACCATCAATCGAAACAATATTCTCCAATCTCAACTTAAAATTATAATTTTCATGTTTTACATTTGCTTCAAAAAGTTTTTTTGTACTTTCATGCAAACTCTCAAATCTATCTCTTAAAGAAACATTAAACTACTTAAATTTTGGGAATACCTCAATTTTTATTGCCACAGATGAAGAAGATTGTATAACTTTAAAAATATTTAAATTATCTATGAAATCTCCTTAATATTTTGACTTTTAATTACCCAAGAAAAATATATTCCACCCGCAACAAAGCCCACACCTATAAGCACGATAATAACTTCTAAAGAGTATCCATCAGTTGCTAAAAAGCCTATCATAAATGAAGTAAATGCAGCTGAACTTAAAAAGAGCATATCATTATAAGCTACAATGCGACCATAATATTTCTCTTCTATATTTTTTTGTAAAAGTGTATATGTATATGACCAGAGAGTTGTAGAGAAGAGACCAACTATCACACTAGCCACTAAAGAGAGATAGAAATCTTTCATCATAATTGCCCATAACCAAATAGCCAAAGCTTGAAAAATAAATAGATATACTATGCGTCTATTATTTATCCAACCACTTAAAACAATAGGTCCAATTACCAAACCAATAGCACGAGAAGCATGTAGAAGTCCAAGAGCTAAAGATGTGGCTATTACCGAAGCATAATACTTATCAACCATCAGAGCCACCAATGCATCAAACGCAGTCAGACCCACAAAAGCATGAATAATCATAAGATGTATGGCATGTGGAGATCTTTTTAAATACTTAAAAGTATCTCTCATCATCTGG
Organism: Campylobacterota bacterium; assembly: GCA_034717415.1. GTDB lineage: Bacteria > Campylobacterota > Campylobacteria > Campylobacterales > Sulfurimonadaceae > Sulfurimonas. Next base: position 18,753 of record JAYELK010000159.1, read on the forward strand.
AATAAATTTTCGCCTGTTTTGATCACTTCTACTCTAATATTTAAGTTAAACAGCAGAAAAAATCCGACAACAAACATACAAGCATCTAAAACAAAAGCAATTTTAACGCCTAGCCAATAGACTACAAAACCACTAATAGCCATACCTAGAGTATATGAAAGTGACCAAATTATAGAGTGAAGTTCATTCGCCTTTTGCAGCTTCATTCCTTCTAAAATTTTAGGAAGAAGTGACATCTCCGTTGTAAAGTAAAAACTTGCAGCAGCCATTTTTATAAAAATAAGTGTATATAAAAACCATAAATCTGACAATTCATTTATAAAAATCAGAAAAAATGTTGCAAAAATTTCAACGCTTATTAAAATAAGCATCAATTTTTTTGGTTTGACACTATCTATAATAGAACCTGAAAAAGGTGCTTGAATTACCCCCGCTAAAAAATGCAACATCGCCGTAAATGCAATAACACCAGCATCTACTTTCATATCTATAAGAAGTGTATATATCGCTACATTACTAAACCATGCACCAAAATAAGCTATAAGTTGTATGGTAGATAATCTCCTTAAAATTGGTTCTGATTTTAATAATTTCATGTATTCATTCATAAGTGCAAGATTAACATAAAAACAAAAATATTAAAATTCATTAACATTCATTAACGATTAATTAAAGTTATTTTTTTATTAGCCGATATAGCATTTAATAGTTATATTCTTTAACAAGGAGTGCGTCATGGATGGCATAGCAAATGTTGCAAGACAACAGCAAACTCAAGTAAGTAGTATGGAAGTTCAAGGAAGAGTACCAGAGCAGATAGATCAAATGCAAACTCAGAAAAATGATGTAGTAGAGCAGATACAAAAAGAGGTTTCGCAAGAACCAAAGATTAATTCTAAAGAACAAGTTGAAGATTTAGTTAAACAACTAAACAGTGCAATGGCACCTATGAATACAAATCTGAGATTTGGTGTTGATAGAGATGATATATTTTATGTATCAGTAGTTGAAACAGAAACAAGCAAAATGATTAGAAGATTTCCGGCAGAACAGGCAGCTGATTTTCTTCCAAAAATGCAAGAAGTTACAGGTATCTTATTTGACTCAAAAGGGTAGATAAAAGCCCTTTTGAAACACTTCTTTTTTTTTATTTATATAAATTTTAAACTATAAGCTTTTGAAATAAGCCAATCCTCACATCTTTTTCGATACAATCGCAATAATTATTTATCATATTAAAGGTTTTTTACATGAAAAAAGAAGTTAAAAAAGTAGTTCTTGCCTATTCTGGTGGACTTGATACAAGTATTATTTTAAAGTGGTTGCAAGATGAGTACAAATGCGAAGTTGTAACTTTCACAGCTGATTTAGGTCAAGGTGAAGAGCTTGAACCTGCTCGCAAAAAAGCACTTGAATTTGGCATCAAACCTGAAAATATTTTTATAGATGATTTAAGAGAAGAGTTTGTAAAAGATTTTGTCTATCCAATGTTTAGAGCAAATGCTATTTATGAGGGTGAATATCTGCTTGGTACTTCTATCGCTCGTCCACTAATTGCAAAAAGACAGGCTGAAATCGCTAAACTTACCGGTGCTGATGGCGTAAGTCACGGTGCAACTGGAAAAGGAAATGACCAAGTTCGTTTTGAGATGGGTTATCTGGGTCAAGATTCAACTCTGACAATCATCGCTCCATGGAGAGAATGGGACCTAAACTCAAGAGAAAAACTTTTAGCCTACGCTGAAGAACATGGTATTCCTATCGAGAAAAAAGGCAAAAAATCTCCTTACTCAATGGATGCCAACCTTCTTCACATCTCTTATGAGGGTGGAATTTTAGAAGATCCAAGTGCAGAACCCGAAGAGAGCATGTGGTTATGGTCTAACTCCCCCGAAACTGCTCCCGATAAAGCTGAGTATATTAAAATAGGTTACAAAAATGGTGACCCTATTACACTAAATGGCAAAGAGTTGAGTCCTGCTACAATGCTTAAAACTCTAAATGAAATCGGTGCAAAACATGGTATCGGTCGTGTTGATATTGTTGAGAATCGTTTTGTTGGTATGAAAGCTCGTGGATGTTACGAAACACCGGGTGGAACTATCATGCTAAAAGCTCATCGTGCTATGGAGTCTATCACATTAGACCGTGAAGCTGCTCACTTAAAAGATGAACTTATGCCTCGTTACGCAAAACTAATCTATAACGGTTTTTGGTTTGCACCAGAGCGTGAAATGCTACAAGCTGCGATTGACCAAACACAAGAATTTGTAAATGGTTCAGTTGAACTTAAACTATACAAAGGCAGTGTTATGGTTGTTGGTCGTTCCTCAGAAGTATCGCTTTTTAATGAAGAGTATTCAACATTTGAAGAGGATGAAGTATATAACCAAAAGGATGCAGAAGGCTTTATAAAACTAAATGCTCTTCGTTTTATTATTGAAGGAAAAGCGAGAAAAGCTAAATAATGAGCATAATTAAGATAGATATGAACTCACCTGAATTTCAAAATGAAATGGAAAAAACAGTTAATTTTACAGACAAAGTCGTCAAGCAATTTGATTGGGAGTACAACCCTCAACTAGAAGTAAACGAGGGTGTACAAATGGGTCTTGCTAGAAACAAGATGATGTACAGCAAGAGATTTTGTCCATGTTTTATGGTTGACTCAACTGGTGAAAAACCAAAAAGTGTTGATGATAGAATCTGTCCTTGTAAACCTGCAATAGAAAAAGAGATTCCCCAAACTGGAGCGTGTCATTGTGGGATTTTCTGTACACCAGAGTTTGCAGCAGCTAAACGCATTGAACTTGGTATGGAAGAAGCTGTTCATACTCACTCTCGTGGATTAACAAAAGAGGAGTGTAAGCAACTCGTAAGCCAAAGTGAATTGGATGGCGATGAACTTCATGCACTTATGGAAGCTAGAGAACTTGGTATGATTGGCTTTAAACTTGTTGATGTTCGTGAGCATATGGAGTGGCAGATGGGTCATATCAAAGGTGCTGATATTTTAGTTCCAACAAGTAGTTTCTTCCGAACTTGGGATGAAGCTAAACTTGAAAAAGAAGAAAACATAATCCTCTACTGTCATGTAGGTAGTCGTTCAGCTCATGTTGCTAGAATACTTACAGATATGGGATACTCTAAAATAGGAAATTTAACTCACGGTATCGTATCTTACGGTGGCGAAATAAAAAGATAAAAATTACAAGGATTAATATCATGAAAGTACTTTTAATAAAAGATGTAAAAAGTTTAGGGAAAAAAGGCGAAGTTAAAGAGGTAAAAGACGGTTATGGAAAAAACTTTCTAATAGGTAAAGGTTTTGCCAGACATGCTACACCAGAGATTTTAGCTCAACATGCATCAGATGAACTTATAGTTGCAAAAAATCTTGAAAAAGAAGTAAATGCTCTTAAACAAGTAGCTGTAATGCTTGATAAAGCTGAAATCGTTATCACTAAAAAACTTGGTCAAAACGGTCATCTTTTTGGTTCAGTTACAAAAGAAGAAATTGCTTTAGCACTTGAAGAACAGTATAATATTAAGATAGATAAAAAACATATCAATGAAAAATCTGCTATTAAAACAGTTGGTGAGCATGATTTAGATTTTAAACTTGGTCATGGTCTACATGCCGTACTTCATGTGGATGTTCAAGGCGAATAATGTTTGATGCTACTACGATACTTGCTTATAAAGGTAAGAACAGAGCTGTAATAGGTGGAGATGGTCAGGTTACTTTTGGAGACTCAGTTCTTAAAGGCAATGCAACAAAAATTCGTACACTGCACAAAGGTAAAATCTTAGCCGGTTTTGCCGGAAGTACAGCCGATGCTTTTAACCTTTTTGATATGTTTGAAGAGTTTTTAGAAGATAAAAAAGGTGATATTTTAAAATCAGTTGTTGAGTTTTCAAAAGCTTGGAGAAAAGATAAAGTTCTTCGTCGCTTGGAAGCTATGATGATCGTTTTAAATAATGAGCATATTTTTATACTTACTGGAAATGGTGATGTGGTTGAACCCGAAGATGGAGAGATTGCTTCTATTGGCAGTGGTGGAAACTTTGCTATCTCTGCAGCAAGAGCTCTGAAAAAACATGCCATAAACATGAATGAAGAAGAACTTGTAAAAGAGTCTCTTAGCGTTGCAGCAGACCTTTGTATCTATACAAATCATAATATTAAAATTCTTACTCTTGAGGATAACAGATAATGAACTTAACACCTAAAGAGATAGTAGAGTACCTAGACAACTATGTAATCTCTCAAAAAGATGCTAAAAAAACGATAGCTTTGGCTCTTAGAACCAGATATAGAAGAATGCAACTCAGCGAAAAACTTCAAGATGAAATAATGCCAAAAAACATTTTGATGATAGGCTCTACCGGCGTTGGTAAAACTGAGATTTCTCGTCGCTTAGCAAAAATGATGAAAGTTCCTTTTATCAAAGTAGAAGCTTCAAAATATACTGAAGTCGGTTTTGTTGGTCGTGATGTTGAGTCTATGATTAGAGATTTAGTTATAAACTCCATAAGCATAGTAAAAGCTGAAAAAGAAGAACAAAACAAAGAGAAGATTGAGAACTATGTTATAAATAAAATAGTTGAAAAACTTCTTCCACCTCTTCCAGAATCAGCAAGTGAATCTAAAAAAGATGATTATCAAAGACTTCTTAGTGCTATGGAAGAAAGAGTTATCAATGGTGAAATGGATGATAAAACAATAGAACTTGAAGTTGCTAAAATCAACTTAGAATTTAATGATACTAACCTCCCACCGGAAATGGCAAAAGTTCAAGAATCTTTTTCTAAAATTTTTGAAACAATGAACAAGGAAGATAATAAAAAAGAAGTAACCGTTAAAGATGCAAAATCTTTACTGAAACTTGAAGCTTCTTCTAAACTTCTTGATATGACAAATATTAACAATGAAGCACTTAAACGAGCTGAAAATGGTGGTATTATTTTTCTTGATGAGATAGATAAGATAGCTATTAGTGCAAAAAGTCAGGGAAGAAACGATCCAAGTAAAGAGGGTGTACAACGCGATTTATTGCCTATTGTCGAGGGTAGCAGCGTTACTACAAAATATGGTGTTATTAACACAGACCATATCCTATTTATAGCTGCTGGTGCATTTCATCTAACTAAGCCAAGTGACCTGATTCCTGAACTTCAAGGTAGATTTCCACTAAGAGTTGAACTTGAATCTTTAACAGAAGATACGCTATATCAAATTCTTACGCAAACACAAAACTCTCTGCTTAAACAATATAAAGCTCTTTTAGGTGTAGAAGGTATGAAGCTTATTTTTGAAGATGCAGCAATTAAAGCCATTGCAAAACTTTCACATCGTGCAAATGAAATAACAGAAGATATTGGTGCAAGAAGATTGCATACAGTTCTTGAAAAAGTTCTTGAAGAAGTAAGTTTTAATGCTGATGAACGAAGTGGTGAAGAGTTTATAGTAACTTCAAAATTAGTACATGATAGATTAGATGAAGTCGTTGAAGATGACGACTTATCAAGATATATATTATAAAAGGCAATGCAAATGACTAAAGCTGGTTTTGTATCTTTAATAGGTCGCCCAAATGCTGGAAAAAGCACACTAATGAACTCACTTTTAGGTGAGAATATTGCTATGGTTAGCCAAAAAGCAAATGCAACAAGAAGACGCTCTAATGCTATAGTAATGTACGAAGATACTCAAATCATCTTTGTGGACACGCCAGGTCTTCATGAGAGAGAGAAAATTTTAAACCAATATATGCTTGATGAAGCACTAAAGGCTATGGGTGATTGTGATTTGATTGTTTATCTTGCTCCGGTTACTGATGGAGTTGAACATTATGAAAAATTTTTAAAACTAAACAATGACAAAGTTAAACATATTATTGTTCTTAGTAAAATTGACCAAGTTAAACAAGACAAACTTTTTAAAAAAATTGCATCTTACAACAGATATGCCCAACACTTTGAAGCACTAATACCTGTTGCAATCCCTAAAAAAGTTGGGCATGAAGACCTACTGAAAGTTATCTCAAATAACCTTCCGGAGTCACCTTTTTTATATGACCCCCAAGACTTAACAAGTGAATTGGTTCGTGATATATATGCCGGTTTTATCAGAGAAGGTATTTTTGAAAATATTAGTGATGAGATTCCTTATGAATCAGATGTAATTATTGACTCCATTGAAGAAGATAATGGTTTAGATAAAATTTATGCAACTATAATTATAGAAAAAGAGTCTCAAAAAGGTATTATTATTGGTAAAGGTGGAGAGTCTATTAAAAGAATTGGCAAATCTGCTAGAGAAAAAATAGAAAGACTAAGTGGACAAAAAGCATACTTAAATCTACAAGTCAGTGTAAAAAAAGGCTGGACTAAAGATAAAGCATTTTTAGAAGAGATTGGGTACAAAGCGTGAAAATACTCATTTTAATACTCATAAGTTTATCTCTACATGCCAATGAAGTTTTAACTAATTATAGGATTAATGGTATTACAGAAATTGAAAAAAAGATGGATTTAAAACTTACTAAAAAAGAGTATTGGAGTGAGTATCTTAAAAATAGAGATACATCTTTTGGCTATATTGAAGCATATTCATCTCTTTTAACCTGTGATAAAAGCAACTCTACACTTCAACTCTACAAGCAAGATGAAAATTCTACATTCAGATTTAAAAAAGAGTACAACGCATTTACTGGGAAAAAACAAGGTGATAAAATTATGGAAGGTGACCTTAAAACACCGGTAGGAATCTACAGAATCACTAAAAAAATCCAAAAACTAGACTCATTTTATGGTCCACTGGCATTTGTTACATCATACCCAAACAGCTATGATAAATTCAGAGGTAAAAATGGTCATGGTATATGGATACATGGTCTTCCAACCCATCAAATAAGAGATGAATTTACCAAAGGCTGTATAGCTATCAATAATTCCAATATAAAATGCTTGGATAAAAGAATAAATATAGAAGAAACTCTACTAATAATTAATGAGAAAAAAACATTAAAAAATAGTTCTAAAGATATACTTTCATCTATCCTTTCACAACTATTTTTATGGAGATATAGTTGGCTTTATAGTGATATTGACACTTACTTAGAATTTTATTCAAATGACTTTATTAAAAATGACAAGATGAATCTTAATAGATTTAAAAAGTATAAAACAAGAATTTTTCAAAAAAACGAGAAAAAAACAATTATCTTCAATAATATAAATATTATTCCATATCCTAATACTTTAAATATATATCAAATAACATTTAAAGAGTTTTATCAATCCAAGAATTTTCAATTTGAAGGTAAAAAGACACTAATGGTTAGGCTGAATAAAAATAATAAAATAAAGATTTTTACAGAAAAATAAAAAAAATTATACTGTTTTAGTGTTCGTTTGGGGATAAATTAAAAATTTAAGCTTAGTTAAGATAGAATTAAATAGTAATGGCATGTATGCTACTTCTTATAGAAATAGCATTAAGAGTTAAATGCTTTAAATTGTGGGGCATTGTCTTTGAAATCTTAAGTTTTTAAAGGAAAGTATCTATTTACTTCCTTAAATACTTTATATATTTTTTAAAATGACGATTTTATCGCACTAAAGAGCAAGGATTTAGGATTATAACAAATGAGTAAAAAAAGTCAAAACCCTTTTTCGAGTATAATTTCAGTTAATCCATACAGAGATTCATACCTAAATGGTATCTCTAGTTTTTTAAGTGAAACGACCTCTCCAGAGTTCAAGAAAGATCAGTTTGCGATATCATACTTAAATACTCGTGGTTTTATCACCAGTAAAATTGAAATTACAAAGAATATCCCCCAAGAGGATTTGTATGACGCTATAAACAACAAAGTGTATGATGAATTTGCACTTGATCAAGCTGTAACATATCAGATACAATTTATAGAAACATATAATAATCTAGATACGGAAAATAGGCATTTCCATGTATTTATAGTTGATCCACTTACATTAACCCAAACATATCAAAATGTGGTAGATAAAATTAAATATATTGATGTTATTATTCCTTCTCCTCTGTTATTAAAGTCTCTATATTCAAAAGATCTCATAGAAAGTAGTGGTGTTCACTGTTTTATCTACTTTCAAAAAAATGACACCTTTGTCACAATCTACAGTGAAAAAGAGTTTTTATATACTAAATCTATAAAATACTCTTTCTTAGAGATGCACGAGAGATTTTGTGAACTTTATGGTGAAAGAATTGAGTATGATGACTTTATGGAATTTTTATCAACTCATAATTTAAGAGAGACAGAAAGTGATTATAAAGAACACTTTATAAAACTTTACAAAGAGATCTTTGCAAATATAAATGATATTGCAACCTATGTTAAAAGAGCTTTTGAAATAGAGAAGATAGAACATTTATACATAGGTTCTCAAGCCTACACAGTTACCAAACTAGATGAGATGGCTGAGGCTGAATTAGGTATCAAAAGTAGTGATTTCGAATTTGATTATGGGTTTGAAAGCGAAGGTATCTATATTGATCAATTACATGCTCTTATGCATCTTTATACTTCTCTTAACGAAGATGAAAAGTATGATTGTAACTTTACAACATTTTTTCGACCTCCTAAATTTCTACAAAGAGAGAGTGGAAAACTTGTTGTACTAGTTGCTGCTTCTTTATTAATAGCTTTTGCATACCCTATTACATATTGGACGCTGACATATGCGCAATCACTTCAATATGAGCTTTTGCAGCAAAAATATAGTGAACTACACAATATCAAAACCACAAGAGAAGCTACAATTAAAAATAGAGAGGCTGATAAAAGTAAAGTTTTAACACTATTAGACAAAGAGAAACAAGAGTATATAGACAAGAAAAACACTCTAATAAAAATTCATGAAGTAAAAGTAAATTATCCTATGAAAGCAAAACTTCTATCTGTGCTAACAAAGGATCTAAATAAATTTGGTGTTAGAATGGAAGCATTATCATATGCTGAAGATGAAAAAGCCAAAGAATTCAGTCTTAACTTAGTCTCTAAAAAAGAGAAAAAGATAACAAAACTGGTTGAGTACTTAACAAAAACACACGAAGGAAAATTCAATTTTTCACTTGAACAAATTAAATTTGAAAAAGAGTCTAGAAGATACTTCAGTGAGTTAAAGGTAGGGATATTATGAAAATAAATATTGAAGATTACTTACAGAAAGTAGATAGCTCATTTAAAGATAAGAGTCAGAAAGATATTTATATGACTTATTTAATTATATTTGCTGTTATATTTGCTGTTTCATATTTGCTTTTTTGGGATACTTCTGTTGATGAGTTTAAATCTACCAATACAAAAATAACTGCTATAGAATCAAAAATAAATCTGGACAACCTATATTTAAAAAATAATCCCAAAACGAAGATAGCAAAACTAGAAAGAGATATCAAAAATGCACAGGTTGCTCTTGAAGCCAATAAGGAGAATAACGCATATATTAAGAGTAAGATAGAGACTATCGCTTTTTTAGTATATGACGAAAGAGCATGGGGAGAGTACCTGCATTCTATCTCTAAAAATGCTAAAAAGTATAATATTAAGCTTATTGATTTTACCAATAAGTATGCACTAAATAAGACATCTTTTGGTCATATACTTGATATAACACTCAGTAGTACGGCTAACTATAAAAATACACTAAAGTTTATCAACTCACTTGAACAAAGTAATTTAGTAGTTGATATTCATACTATTGGGATTAAAGCTCAGGATCGTTTGAATTCAGACTTAAACATCTCAGTTTGGGGGATTACATACTAATGAAAACTCTATTTATTGTAACCTTTTTGTTACTAACAATAAATCTCAGTTCTAATGAACTAGCTTGGGTTGATGAGCAGGTAGATGCTATAAAACCTCCAAGAAGTGGTATAAAAAATTCCACTATTTCAAGACTTAAAGATCCTTTTATCTTCTTGAGAAAAAACTCATCAAAAAAAGAAGGTTCCAAAAAATCTTCTACAACTAGAAGAGTGGTACCAAGTAGCACTGTAGCCTCATCGAGCAGTGCTAAAGCAACAAAAAGTATAGCTGTTGCGAAAAAAAGCTTAACTATTGACGCCATAATGAACACTTCAGCTCTAATAAGTGGAAAGTGGTACAAAATCAATGATAAAGTTGGGAACTACACACTATCAAGTGTGAGCAGAACCTCAGTGGTTTTAACTAGAAATGGTAAAAACTTAGTGCTATCAACAGATAGCAGAAATCTAAATTTAAAATTCAAAAATAAGTAGGACAAGACCATGAAATTAAATAACAAATCTATTTACGCAGTTGCGTTAACTCTTTTGCTATCGGGTAGTAGTTTTGCAGATTGTTCCTATGAACTTTTTAGCATTAGTTCAACAAAAGACACTAAGATTATTGACTTTGTTGAACAACTCAGTGATGAGTGTGAATTTAGCATAATTGTCAGTGATTCTAAGACAGAGGAGTTTTTAAATTCAAAGCTAAACAAAACTCACTTAAAGAATTTAACAATTGATGAAGTTCTTAATATAGTATTAAAAGAAAATAATTTATCTTATGAACTTGAAAACAACTTACTTAAGATTTCTTACTTAACAACAAGAGTTTTCCCAATTGATTATATTCTTTCTCAAAGAAGAGGTAGTGGAAGTACTGATGTTACTCTAAGTTCATCTTCTGATGCAAAAACTTCTGAAACAACAACTACAGATGATGGAGCATCTTCTGCTGAATCTGGAATAAAAATTGAGAGTAGTGATGAAGTTAAGTTCTGGGAAGAATTGGATTTAGAACTTCAAAGAGTTTTAAATAGACCTAGTGATATTTATGTAGCCCAAGAACCAATTATAAATAAAAATGCTGGATTAATTACTGTTACAGCAACTAATAAACAGATGAAACGCTTAGAAGATTACTTAAAAAAACTTCAAGATAAAGTACAACTGCAAGTTTTAATAGATGTTCAACTTTTAACTGTAACAATGAATGAGGGTAGAAGCACAGGAATAGATTGGTCACAACTTTATGCACTCCAAAATCTTGAACTATCAGTAGATTATGTTAGCCAAAACAATGTAGCTGAGCGGGAGGGCAACAAAATGACAAAGATTGGAGAACAAGCTAAAAACGCTGCAAATCTTGTAAGTATCTCAGGTGGAGGCTCACTCAATGAAGTTATTAAATTTTTACAAACTCAAGGTGATGTAAACTCCATATCAAACCCTAAAGTTCTAACACTTAACAATCAACCAGCACTTATAACAGCTGGAACTGAATATTTTTATAAAATAAAAGGTTCAGAAACCTTAGCAGGTGGAAGCACCGGTAAAACAAGTGAAGAAGAAGAGATTAAATCAGTTTTTGCCGGTGTACTTTTGGATATTACTCCTGAAATATCAGACGACAATACTATAACACTAAAAATAAACCCTTCTTTATCTGAAACAAGATCAGATATGACTCAAGAAGTGAGTCCTGATGGTAGAACAATGCCACCGGATCTTAGTCGTCGTCAGCTATCTTCAGTTGTAACAGTAAAAGATGGGGAGAGAATTATTTTGGGTGGTTTAATTAACACAAGAAGCACACTGGAATCAAATCAAATTCCTATTTTAGGTGATATTCCAATTCTTAGTTACCTTTTTAAGTATGAAGAAAAAGTTAAACAAGTTCAAGAATTAGTAATTGTTATTGAACCACATATAATTAAAAAAGACGGTAATAATTTATCACTTAAAGAGTTGGGTTACGAAGGCTTAACAGATGCTATTGTAGGAATTGGTAATAACTCTAAAGTAAAACAAAACAACCAAAAGAAAGTAGCTATAGACAAAGAAGCTACAGAAGTGAAAGAGGCAGATGAAATCTAGTATCTTTTCTAACTCTAAAGATGTTTTTTTAGATACGGTTAACGCTAAGGACTATGTACAGTTAGACAGAGTTTCTACGATTTATCAATCGTTAAAAGACTCTATTAATAAGCCCTTAAAAATGATTCTTTTATATGGTAAACCAGGTACTGGAAAGAGTATGTTTTTAACAAAACTCTATGATGATTTATCAGAATCCAAAAAGATTTATTTATATAGTACTCCTATCTTAGATGAAAATGAATTTTATAAAACTCTTGCTCAAGACTTGTTAGATATAAAATACAACTGGGAACTTAACTTCACACAGTTTATGAAAATCATGGATAAACATCTACCAGATGAAACTCCTATAGTATTGCTAGATGAAGCTCAGCTATATTCTACTGTTTTGATGGAAAAGATAAGACTTCTTTCAGATACTAGAAAAGTAAAATTTGTAATAACACTACATAAAACCCAAAAGGAAGATTTAATCGCTAAAGAACATTTCCAAACAAGGATATGGGAAAGTATCGAGTTAAATAATGCTTCTGTTGCAGAATTAAAAATATATATACAGAAAAAACTTATGAAAGCAAACTGCTTTGACAGTGCAAATATGTTTCAAACAAAACCCGTTAATCTAATTTACAAATTAACATCAGGAAACTACAGAGATACCAATAAACTTATATATACACTATTTGATATATATTCATGGTATGATGAAAATAATCCTATAAAGATAAATAGAACTCTAATATCAAATAAGATTATAGAGATGGCAGCTATTCATACAGGTTTAATAGATGATTGATATACTTGATTTAGAAAACAGATGGTTTAAATTTAAGATTAAATCCTATATTCCACATCTTATTATCGGTCTTAGCTTAATTGTTATAGTTGCTGTAATTCTGTTTCTTTTAAATTCTAAAGATAGAACTTCAAAAGTTAAAATAGAGAATAAAATCCTAATTCCATTAGAAAAAAAAGAACTTCAAAACTCAACAGTGGTATCGCTACAGACAAAGGTAGAGGAAAACTCTACAAAAAACAGTGTCCAACCAATAGTTGAAAGAAGAAGCGAAACGGTCCAAATTCAAAATGAAAAAAAATTGGTTTTAACTCCCTCTCTTAACTTTATGAGAACTATGCAACAAGATACTCTACCCTACTATGAAAATGAAGAGAATATCAAAGAAAAAAAAGTAAATAAGATTAAATCAGAGAAAAAGAAGGTAGTTACAAAACCTAAAGCAATAAAAAAAGTAGAAATTAAACCAGTTAAAGAAAAGATAGAAAAAAATTCTATAAGTATCAGTAGACAAAATACACAAGAAGATATACACCATGTAATCAAAAGATTTAAAACAAACAATAATCCTGCTCTAAGTCTTTTTATTGCTAAAAAATATTATGAACTTGGAGAGTATCATAAATCATACAACTATGCTCTTATGACTAATGAAATTAATAACAATATAGAAGCAAGTTGGATAATATTTGCAAAATCACTTGTTAAACTTAATGAAAGAGATATGGCTATTAAAACACTAAACAAATATATTAATCACTCTGGTTCCAACAAAGCGAAAATACTTTTAGATGAAATAATATCAGGGAAATTCAAATGAAAATAGTTATAGCCATATTAATTAGTGTTACTCTATATGGAGATATAAAACAAAATATGTTTAACCTCTATCAAAACAAAAAATATGAAAAAGTATGTAGCATGGGCTTTAATAACTTTAGAAACTTTAGAAAAGATGAGGAGTTTGTCTCTTTATACGCTTTTTCTTGTCTAAATTCAGACTATATAGATCGATTGGCTATTCCCGTAGCAGTATTAAAATATTCTGAGGAGTCTCGTGCAAATTCAGCATATTTTTCTGTAATCTTAATGCAAAAAAAACTGCTTTATCATGCTTTAATTGATAATTACGATCTCTCTTCACTTAATCTGCCTACTACAGAATATATTCTTTCTAAAGTATTTGACCTCTATGCAAAACTTGGAGAACATGAAAAAAGAGCATTTTATCTTTTTGAAGATGCAGATGATAAAAAACTAACATATAAACTCTATATAGCCAAAGATGAAAAACTAAATAAAATAGTTATTGAAGAGTTTTATGATACAATAACTATTAAAAGACATGTTTATTGGTAGGGGAAACTCGTGGATAGAATAACAACTGACTTATTGGATAATGGCTCTATTATAAAGGGGCAGGTTGACAGACTCTTAGCCAAAGGGATAGATCCAAACCTAATTTTAAGAGATATTACTCTATCTGGTTTTATGACAATGGATAGGCTTGTTAGATTTATTGTCCAACAGATTAGAAATGGTATTTATGAACTATCTATCATAGATAATTATGACTACATAAAAGAAGAGACTGTTCTTCAAAAATTAGCAGATGAAGAAAATATACTTTTTGTGGATTTAGACTCCATAGATATGGATTATCAACTCACGGAGAGAGTACCTCTAGCCCAATTAAAAAAACATCATGCCCTACCTATTTTTCAAGATGATTTAAGTGTTACCATAGCTTTTAGTGATCCTCTTAATATTGATGCCCAAGAATCTATGCAGAGACTTTTCCCAAGAAAACCAATGAGCGTAGCAGCTGCAACAAAAAAACAGATTGAAGCCTACCTATTTAAAATTGAACTAAAAGATAGTGTAAAAGGTCTAATAAAAAATATACGAGATGAGTTAAATTCAATTGCTTCCTTAGAAAAGCAACAAGAGGCATCATCTATATTACTTTTAATAGATGTAATTCTTAAAACATGTATAAAAGGTCGTGCTAGTGATGTTCATGTAGAACCTACAGAGAAGAACTGTGTTGTTCGTGGTCGTGTTGATGGTAAACTTGCCGAGATGTTTATATTTGAAAAAGATATATACCCTCCTTTGGCTTCTCGTCTTAAACTCTTGGCAAATCTTGATATAGCTGAAAAAAGAAAGCCTCAAGATGGACGCTTTTCAACTCTTGTCGGTAATACAGAATTTGACTTTCGTATATCGACGCTTCCTATCCTCTATGGTGAATCCATAGTTATGAGGGTACTTGATAAACAAAAAGCACTTGTAAAACTAGAAGATGCCGGTATGGATAGTGAAAGTTACCAAAGATTTTTAAAGGGATTAGAATCTCCATATGGGATAATCTTAGTGACAGGACCAACTGGTAGTGGTAAAACAACCACTCTATATGGTGCATTAAACGAACTTAGAGATGTTAGAGATAAAGTAATTACAGTCGAAGATCCAGTTGAATATAGAATGAACCTTATCCAGCAAGTACAAGTAAATGCGAGTGTAGGACTTAGTTTTGCGGCTGCTCTTCGTTCAATCTTAAGACAAGATCCAGATAAAATTATGATTGGGGAGATTCGTGACCAAGAGACACTCGAAATTGCGATCAAAGCAGCTCTTACAGGACACTTGGTTATATCTACTCTACATACAAATGACTCCATAAGTGCTATTCCT
>JAYELK010000160.1:0-1497 GCA_034717415.1 Campylobacterota bacterium
CATATACTTATTGTACTTTATTAACTTTAAAAAATACTCCACCATATGTTCTACTGTATCAACTTTAGAGTAATTTTTCTCTGGTATAGCTATCTATTTTTTAATCAGTTTATCACTAAATATACCGTTTACGCCCATATCAAAGAGTTCTTTAGCTCTTATAAAATCATTAATTGTATATATATTTACAAAAAAACCTGCTTTGCGAAGTTTTGCTACACTCTCTCTATCTACAAGTTTATTACTCATATGATAAGCATCAACTTTTAACTCTTTTAGATACTCTATAAGCTTTTTGGGATGCTTTTTTTCAACCAAAAGTGCTGTCGGAATATTGGGTATTTTTTCTTTGCACAGAGGCAAATACTCACTTCTAAACGATGATAATAACACTAACTCTTCCACATGCCATGCTCTTATCTCTTTAAAAACGGTAGAAATCACTTTTTCATCGCTAAAAAACTTATGCATATCTTTAATCTCTATATTTAAAAATAGCCTTTGCTTTTTTATAAACTTTAACAACTTACTAAGAGGCAATATCGGTTCTTTTTCACCATCAAACCAACTTCCATAATCAAGTAAACTTAACTCTTCAAAAGTAAAATCAGAGACTCTTCCACTAGCATTTGTAGTTCTGTTCAAAGTCTCATCATGAATGATGATAGCAACACCATCACTGCTTAACTGCACATCAACCTCAACAAAATCACAATGCCCAACACTCGCCTTTATGGCACTCAAAGTGTTTTCAGGAGCAAGACTACGAACTCCCCGATGAGCAGCGATAAGATGTTTCTTTTTAAAAAGCTCTAAAAAATTCATAAATTATTGTATCATATATTATGGATAAAAGAAAAAGTATCTACTCTTGGGCTTTGTATGATTGGGCAAATTCAGCCTATGCAACTACTGTGATGGCAGGTTTTTTTCCACTCTTTTTTAAGTCATATTTTAGTGCCAATGCAGATGCAACTATCAGTACAGCTCAACTCGGTTTTGCAAACTCCATCTCTAGTTTTATCATTGTACTCTTAGCCCCACTCTTAGGTGCAATTGCCGATGTCGCTTCTCTTAAAAAAAGATTTCTTTTTATCTTTGCCTATCTTGGAATTTTAATGAGTGCGACCTTAGCATTGGTTGGCGAAGGAGAGTGGCAGATAGCAGTTTTTGTTTATGCAGTTGCAAACATCGGCTTTATGGCTTCAAATACATTTTATGACGGTCTGCTTCCTTCTGTATCAAAGAAAAAAAATGTTGATTTTGTCTCTGGACTCGGTTTTGCTTTTGGATATCTTGGTGGTGGAATTCTATTTGCCATAAATGTATGGATGCTACAGGATTTCGCTCTTTTTGGCTTTGAAAATGAAGCTATGGCAATTAAAGCTTCCTTTATAAGTGTAGCTATCTGGTGGGCAATATTTTCTCTTCCTCTGCTCTTTTTTGTAGATGAGAAAAAAACCGATAACACACAAGAGGGAGCCTTAATAATACAAG
>JAYELK010000161.1:0-33729 GCA_034717415.1 Campylobacterota bacterium
TTCCCGAAATTACTATAAATTTATTATGACCAACAGCCATATTTCCTGAACTAACAGCATCTGTAATAGATATTTTAAGTACACTATCAGTAGCTTTAGGTTTACCGTCTATAATAACATTTATATTATGCTTTGCACTATAGTTTTTTATCCATGTCATAACCTGAGAATCAATCTGACACTCCGATTTAATATTTGGAGCAATCGCACCCGTAAAAGTCGCTTTAGAAGTAACATATATAGTTTTAGCATCAGGACTTAAGACTACCTCTTTTTTCTCTGATGAACCAGGTGTTGGAGGTCCACCACAACCAATCATAAGTGAAACAACAACTAAACCCATCAATACTGACTTAATATTTCTAAACATTCTAACTCCCTCTATTGTAAAGTAGTAATATTGTAGCAAAAAAAACCCATAAATGCTATAAAAGCGATTTAATTACATTACTTACACCTTGATGCAAGTTATAACTAGAGATTGGGAAATCCAGTGATTCTTTTTCCATATCTACACTGTTTTGAGATAGATACTCTCCCAAATAAGTTAAATCAATACTCTTATATCTATGGCATGTAGAACTATCAACTTTTGTTCTAAGTAGTTCCCCTGCCTCATTTGATTTTTGTATAGTAAAAGCCAACGATTTCAGACTCACAAAATCACTCCATTTAAAAAAGAGTTCAGGAGTAAGTTCATCTACAGCCACCCCCTCTGGATTAAATAGCATCTTCTCATCTCTCAATGGAACAAGCACGCTAAGTATTGCTCTGGAAAAAGGAACAACCTTCTGTGTCCAAAATGGAGACTCATTTCTTGTTTGTAACTCTGCATCTAAAACCTCTACTATCTCTTGGACTGTTGAATATTGAAACAGTTCATAACTCTCTTGTTGCATATTTTCTCTTTTTTCAAAATTTAGGGAACCTCTAAAAACCCTTATTTCCTCAGCAACATAGCAGATTAGCTAGTGCTAGGCAAAAGTATGAAGGAGCTACTAGTAGCTTCAAATACTTTTAACGACGCAATAGCTAATCTGCTATGTTGCCCGTAGGGAGTCTAAAAGAGGGGCAATCTTACACAGAATTTTTCATCGTCTTAGCTAAGGCTATGACTGCCCGTAGGAAATGCCCTTGGGGTGCAAAAAAAGTTCTGTATAATCTCACCCCTCTTTTAGACTCTGAGGATGTAAGGGTTTTTAGAGGTTCCCTTTAATATTGGCATAATACCCTTTTAGTATAATTTCACTTTTAAACTGGAGATATATTTTGAAATTAAATAAAAGTTTTATAACAAATCTTATAGCAGTAGTCTTAATCGGCTTATCTTTTATAATAAAAAATGACTTTAATCAACTTCTGCTTTTTACAGGTCTCTTTGCACTCTCAGGTGCATTAACAAATCAACTAGCTATCCACATGCTCTTTGAAAAAGTTCCACTTCTTTACGGTTCAGGCGTTATTCCAGCAAGATTTGAAGCTTTTAAAGAGTCTATAAAAAATCTTATGATGAGTGAGTTTTTTACCCAAGAGCAGTTAGACAATTTCTTTCAAAGTGAAGAGAAAAAGATAGATTTAGAACCTATCATAGAAGAAACAGATTTTACACCAGCCTTTGATGCACTAAGTAAAACTGTTATGGAATCATCTTTTGGTGGTATGCTTGGCATGTTTGGTGGCGAAGCAGCACTTGATGGGCTTCGTGAACCTTTTTCACTTAAGATGAAATCTGCTGTTATTAAAATAGTAAATTCCGAAGCTTTTAATGCAACACTTCAAAACCACATGCAAAACTCATCTCTTAGCAGTGATATGCTTGAATCCATTGAGAGTGTAATAGACGCGAGATTGAATGAACTCACACCTCAACTTGTTAAAGAGATAGTACAAAAATTGATAAAAGAATACCTTGACTGGCTTGTAGTTTGGGGTGGAGTCTTTGGTGGACTGATTGGATTAATCAGTTCTTTTGTCTTATAGAGGTTTATTTTACCTCTATAATAACATCAGCAATCTCTATAGTATCACCAGAAATAATTTTCGCTCTTTTTCTAATCTCAATCTCGCCATTTCTCTTCACTAAACCCTCTGCTATAAGCATCTTAGCTTGAGCACCACTATCTACCAAATCCAAAACTTTAAGTAGTTTAAACAACTCTATATAATCATCTTTAAGTTCAAATCTCATACTATCTCTACACTTCCTCATTTAAGATAGAAAAGCCTAACTCACTCATAGCCATATCTACCATCTCTATAGCTTTTGCCATAGTCTGTTGTGAAATTTCCGGAAGTTCTCCTCCCCACATCTGCTCAGCCTCTGCAAAACCTCTCAACATTCCCTCACGACCTGCACGAAGCATATCTTCATCACCACCTGCCCCATTTATAACAAAGTTTGCTATACGCTCAGATGTCTGTTTAACACCAAAGATACCATCTTCACTTACAAGTTCTGCTGCTTCACTCTGAGTAAGAGAAGCTATAGGTTTACCCTCATAACCTATATCACCCAAAAAGCTTTGAAAATCTTTATACTCCTGAGCAAATCCATCTTTAATACCAGAAACACTGCTCTGAGCAGAAGTATAGTCAAAGGCAAAAGCATTGGCATTTTGAGCAATCTGTTCTTTTAACTCATTTACCTCTTCTTTTGTCAATTTCTCCGTAAAAACAGTTTTTGTAAGCGCTGAATTTTGTGTTGAAGCTATCGCCCCCATATTTGATGATATTTGCATAATAAATCCTTTTAAACTAAATTTTCTACTAACAACTATATCGACAAAATTCACAATATTTATAATATTATTTGAAATTATAAAATAATTAAGGTATACTTTCGGCGATGAAAGATGAGGCTCGAGTTCATCTTTAGTGTGTGATTTTGTAATTTTGCTCAATTGTTACCTAAAGACTCTCCAATCTATGACTCCACTTCTACGGAAGTGAATTTTTATACTAAGGGTATTACAATGGCAGAATTAAAAGACGGTTCAGTTAAATGGTTTAACGAAGAAAAAGGTTATGGTTTTATTCAACAAGACGATGGTGGAAAAGATGTATTTGTACATTTCCGTCAAGTTAACAACCCAGGACACGGTCGTGTTTCTTTAGCTGAAGGTCAAAAAGTTACTTTCGAAATCGGTGAAGGTCAAAAAGGCCCTCAAGCTGAGAATGTAACTCCACTTTAGTCCTACACACTTTTACAGGCTGTAGAGCCTGTAATATTTAAACACTCCCTAGCTATTTCTAACTCTTCATCTGTTTTTACAACTAAACTCTTAACTCTACATGCCATACTATTATCTAAAACTCTACCCCTAATATAGGTAGAATTTTCACCTATACCACCAGTAAATACAATAGCATCAACTCTACCAAGCAGTGCCATATAGGAACCTATATATTTTTGGATTCGTCTTATCATCATATTCAGAGCCAGTTTTGCTTTTTCATCATCACTATCAATGATACTCCGAACATCATTATCCCCACAAATCCCAAGCAGACCAGACTCTCTGTTTAGAAGAGTGTCCACCTCATCAAGGCTCAAACCCAACTCTCTTTGCATATAGATCACAATAGCTGGATCAATATCTCCACTTCTTGAACCCATAACCAAACCTTCCAAAGGAGTAAAACCCATAGAAGTATCTATACTCACACCATTTTTTATAGCACACGCACTGGCACCATTTCCAAGATGAAGAGTTATCAGATTTAATTCATCTACATTTTTTTGCAAAATTTGAGCAGCTTTTTTCATAACAAAAGAGTGTGAAGTTCCATGAAATCCATATCTTCTAATCTTATGTTTTTCATACATTTCAAATGGCAAAGCATACAAGTATGCCTCTCTTGGCATGTGGAAATGAAAGGCAGTATCAAAAACAGCAACTTGAGGAACTTTTGGTGCATATTTTTGTGCAACTAAAATTCCTTCAAGATTTGCAGGGTTATGCAGAGGTGCTAAGGGTATCAACGCTCTGATTTTCTCAATAACTTCTCCTCTTATCACTGTTGCTTGATGAAACTCATCTGCACCATGAACAACTCTATGCCCAATAAGATCTAAGCTTGAAAAATCAATATCTATACTCTCTAAAGCTTCATGGTGAGTTTTTATATTGGAGTTTCTCTCCCCAATATTTTCTACTAAAACAGAGTATAAAACTTTCTCACTTTTCATATCAAAAAGTTTAACTTTCAAAGAAGAACTTCCAGAATTAATAACTGCTATTTTCACTTAGTCTGCCCTGCTTGTATAGCTGTTATGGCGATAGTATTTACAATATCTGCAACTGCACACCCACGACTCAAATCATTTATAGGTTTGTTTAACCCTTGAAGGATTGGACCAATTGCAACTGCATCACTTGAACGCTGAACTGCTTTATAGGTGTTGTTACCTGTATTAAGATCTGGAAATATAAAAACATTAGCCTCTCCAGCCACTTTTGAGTTAGGAAGCTTCGTTAGAGCAACTTCTTTATTTATAGCTGCATCATACTGAATAGGTCCTTCCACTAAGAGATCCGAGTCTCTTTGTTTTACAATTTTGGTAGCTTCTCTAACCTTATCTACATCAGCACCACTTCCACTCTCACCTGTAGAGTAAGAGAGCATCGCAACCTTAGGTTCAATTCCAAAAACTTTGGCTGTAGTAGCTGAAGATATGGCTATCTGTGCTAAGGTTTTGGCATTTGGATCTTGATTTATTGCACAATCTCCATAGACTAAAACTTTTGTTTTAAGACACATAAAAAAGATACTTGAAACCACAGAAATATCCGGCAGAGTTTTTATGATTTGAAGGGCTGGACGAGTAGTATCTCCAGTTGAGTGAATCGCACCACTAACCATACCATCCCCATACCCCAAATGCACCATCATAGTTGCAAAGTAGTTCACATGTATCATTGCATCCTCTGCACCCTCCAAAGTTAAACCTTTAGACTTCCTCAACTCATAAAAAACATCTACAAACTCTTTCATAAGTTTTGAGTTACAATGGTCTATAATAGTAGCGCGACTCAGATCAAGACCTAATCTCATATAATTTTCTCGTAACTCATCCTCATTTCCAAGCAAAATAATATCCGCTACACCACGACGAAGAACAATCTCGGCTGCTCTTAATATGCGTTCGTCACTACTCTCTGGCAGAACTATTCTTTTCTTGTTTGAGTGAGCCATATCAAAGAGTTTATACTCAAACATCATAGGTGTCATCACACTGCTTTGATTTTGAGACACAACCATTTTTTCTATCTCTGCTATATCTACATTTTTATTAAAAAGTCCAAGAGCAAGGGCTATTTTCCTCTCACTGTTTACTCTTAGTCTTGATTGAACTTTTACTAAACTTCTTGCAGTTTGGTAAGTATCGGTAGGAACTGATAAAACCGGCACACTAAAACTATCTAGTCCTACCATTAAATTTTTCATATTTGGATGAACCGTCATATTGTATGGAAAAATAATTCCTGCTATATTTGGATAGGAACTAGAGTAAAGAGCGCCTAAAAGTCCAAGAATAATATCTGAACGATCTGCCGGAACTATAATGAGATCATCTTTTTCTATATGCTCCAAAAAATTATCCAAAGTAAGAGCAGCAACTTTCACCTGCTTTATAACTCTAGTATGATCCTCTTCTCCCATCATAACAACTCTTGTATCAAGAGCTTCTATAACATCTTCTATGGTTGGCATATTTAACTCTTCTAACTCTTTAAAAAGATATGTTGTTAGCTTATAGTTTTTAAGTTTTTTAACCAACCCACTATGCTTTTTATCATCAAGTCTATTTACAACTGTAGCAAAATGTGTGGCTCCTGCAGATATTATATTTGTGTTTTCAATTAAAACATCTTCATATACATCTCCAACTGTAGCATTTTTTGCATTTATAATATTTATGTAAGATGAACCGAAATTTTGAGCAATTTTAAGATTTAGGTCATAGTTGATGGTGGGTGTTAAAAATGAACGACGCATACCCTCACACAGAACAAAATCATACTCATTCTCAAGCTTTTTAAACTTTGTAATAAGTTGATTTATAAGTTCATTGGTTCTGTTTGTTGCTATCATACTCTCGACATACTCTATATCAAATCCATAGGTATCTTCATAGGGCATATCCAGACTATATCGTTCTAAAATAAAGTTTATATCTCCATCTCTAATATCTTTTGAGTAGATAATAGGACGAAAAAATGCAACACGGTAAAGATTTCTTTTTAAAATCTCCATCATTCCCATAGATACAAAAAGAGTTCCGGCATTTTTCTCTTGAGCAGATATAAATAGTGACTTTATTTTCATAATTTAAGTTCCTCTTCATAAATAACCCTCTCACACATCCCCACTTTTGCATAATCATTTAGGTAATCTTTCATAATCTTATCATACTTTTGTGAGTCATAATTTTTATCTGTTACAAAATCAAATACTTTGAGATGTCTTCTGTTTTTCAGAGTTGTTTGAATGGCTACACCTGCGTAAGTTATAAGCTTTTCACCATCCATAATTCCAAACATCTTATACTCCATATGTCTCATATCATATATCAGATCTTCAAAAATTTGATATGTTAATCCTAAGTTGAGTTGCTTTGCTACACTATAAGTTCTATCCAACTCTTTTAAATCTAATTCTCTTATTTGCATTGTGTATTTTACAATTAATTTGTTATAATTATATATAAAAAGGATTTAAATGTTAAATAACTTGACGATTAAGAAGAAATTGATTTTTTTAAGTGTTGTCACACTGCTTGTGATTATTGTTTTCTCTGTAAAAACTTCTTATGATACTTGGGGTAATCATAAAAATATCAAAGAAACAGCTTCTCTTATAAAACTTTCTGTAAAGATGAGTGCAGTTTTACATGAACTGCAAAAAGAACGAGGGGCTAGTGCTGGATTTTTAGGTTCTAAAGGAACAAAATTTGTAGATATCCTTCCAAAACAACATAAGACTACCGATGGTAAGATAAAAGAGTTAAGAGCATATATAAGTTCTAACTCATCAGATTATGCAAACAGAGTAAACAAAGAGATAGACTTGGACGCTATACCGGCAATGAGAAACAAAGTAAATTCTCAAAATGCCAAAGTAAAAGATGCCGTTATATTTTATACAGCTTTAAATAAAAAGATCATAGATACTATTTCTCACTTTTCAACAGTTCCAAGAGATGAAAAGCTAAGAACAAACTTCAATAGTTTTGTAGTTTTCATCAGCTCTAAAGAACGCGCTGGGATAGAAAGAGCAGTTTTATCTAGTGTTTTTGCAAAAGATAGTTTCACTAGAGCAACTGCTGCAAAATTTGCATCTCTTGTATCTCAGCAAAATGCCTTTACAAATCTTTTCTTACACACTGCAAACAGTGATATGCAACAAGCATACAGTAAAACAAAATCAGATAGTTCTTTTGCAGAAGTAGAGAGCTACAGAAAAATAGCTGCTTCAAAAGAGAGTGCTTTTGGTGTTGATGCAACTGTTTGGTTTAAAACCATAACCAAGAAAATCAATAAACTAAAAGAGTTTGAAGATACTTTAACAAACTACACTCTGGAGATGGCTGATTCAATGGTCTCTTCAGCTTTTATCTCTCTTCTTTTTATCACCATTTTTTCAGCTTTTATTATTTTATTTTCTCTTTACATATCAAGAAGTGTTTCCAAGTCAATTACATCTTCTATAGAGAGATTTAAAAATATCATGAAGCTGATAACAACAAAAGGAGATCTCTCTGTTGTTGTGGACAGAAGAAAGAAACCACGAAACGAGATGGATGAGATTACTCTACTTCTTGACACTTTAATAGCTTTGATAAAAAATTTAACTGGCAAAATCAACACCTCTGTTAATAAAGCTTCCCAAGGAGACTTTAACTATAACCTTAATGACGACGGACTGCATGGAGATTTTGCTAAAGCCATTCACAATGTTCAAGATGGTATCAATGCTATGAAAGAGTCCCATGAAAAACAAAGAGTCATCAACTTTAACTCAAATGTAAGAGAAGTTGGTAGTGTTGGTGATGGACTTGGACTTATCCAAGAAGAGATGTCAAGTGTCATAGAAGAGTTAATCCAAGTTCAAACAACAACTAAAAACACTGCTCAAACTTCAGATGATTCTATGGGAGAAGCAGAGAGTATTTTACAAAAACTACAAACACTTGTTGAACACATTAGCGATAGCAATATCTCCATAGAAGGGCTTAATGAAAAAACAAACGAAATCACTTCTGTTGTTGATCTTATTAAAGATATCGCAGAGCAGACAAATCTACTTGCTCTTAATGCAGCTATAGAAGCAGCAAGAGCTGGTGAACACGGCAGAGGTTTTGCCGTAGTTGCAGATGAAGTGAGAAAACTAGCGGAGAGAACCCAAAAAGCAACAAGTGAGATAACTATATCTATCAACTCAATGAAACAAGAGTCTAGCATCATCTTAGATAAATCAGAAACTATGACCTCTCTTGCAGATGAAACTTCTTCTTCGGTTGATAGTTTTAACACAACTATGAGCAACTTAAACGCAGATGCTGTTGAGATGGCTAAAATCATAAACAATATGGAAAACAAAGTTTTTGTTACTCTGGCTAAAGTTGATCACATTATATACAAAGCTGATGCCTACGACTCGATAATCTCTGCTGATAAAAGTAAAACATCTAACTCCCATATAGATTGTAGACTTGGCAAATGGTATGCAGATGCTGGTAAAGATCATTTTGGAAAAACAGAAGCTTACAGATTAGCTTTAACACCACATAAGATAGTCCATGAGAGCGTTTTAAACAATAACACTTTTTTCCAAGATAGAGATACAAGAGTAGAAAACGAAGAAAAAATTATAAATAATTTAAAAGTGATGGAAAGCAATAGTGACAAACTCTTTATACTACTTAATGATATGCTTGATGAGTCATCGGTTTAGATAATCATCTTTTAAACAACTCTTAGATATAATCGCGAAAAATTTTATCTAAGAGAAGTAATAATATGGTAAGAGTACAAAACCTAATAATGAGATATGGGAATAGAGTTCTATTTCAAGATATAAACCTAAAACTTGACCGTCATAAAAGATATGGTCTGATCGGTGCTAATGGTGCCGGTAAAACAACTTTTTTAAAAATCCTATCTGGTGAGATTAACGAGTACGAGGGTGATGTTGTAATCCCAAAAGCCAACAAGGTTGGTGTTCTTGGTCAAAATCAATTTGCTTTTGAAGATTTCACTATTGCTGATGCTGTTCTTTATGGAAACAAACGCCTTTATGATGCTATTAAAGAAAAAGAAGAACTTTATATGAGTGGTGACTTTGAAGATGATGCGGTAAATAATCGTCTTGCAGATTTAGAAGTTATCTGTGTTGAAGAAGACCCAACTTATGAGTATGATGTTAATATCGGTAAAATCCTTGCAAATGTTGGTATCCCAGTTGAGGAACACAATCAACTTATGAGTACACTTGATTCTGCTGATAAGTTCAAGGTTTTACTTGCTCAAGTTTTATATCCAAAACCTGATGTGCTGTTTCTTGATGAGCCTACAAATAATCAGGATATTGAGACTATTTCATGGTTAGAAAACGAACTTAAAAGACATGAGGGTACTTTAGTCGTTATCTCTCACGATAGACACTTTTTAAATGCTGTTGTTACAAATATTTTAGATGTTGATTATCAAAAAATCCGTGAGTTTACTGGTACTTACGATGACTGGTATATAGCTGCTAATGTAATGGCTAAACAGATGGAACTAGACAATGCTAAAAAGCAAAAAGAGAAAGATGAACTAGAAGCTTTTGTTCGCCGTTTTTCAGCAAATGCTTCAAAAGCAAAACAGGCAACTTCAAGACAAAGAAAACTTGATAAACTAGAGATAGAAGATATAAAACCATCTTCTCGTCGTGACCCGAGTATAGTTTTTAAAGCTAAACGAGTTATGGGCGATGAAGCACTTGAGATCAAAAATATTTCACACTCTTTTGGTAATAATGAAGTTTTAAAAGATATGACTCTTAAATTTGAACCAGGTGAAAAAGTTGCACTAATTGGTGGAAATGGTGTTGGAAAATCAACTCTTCTTAAAATAATGATGGAAGAGATAAAACCAGATTCTGGTGAAGTTACTTGGGGAGCTACTATTGAGAACTCTTACTTCCCACAAGATACAGCAGATGTTATTGAGGGTGATGGTACTCTTTATGATTGGTTAAGAGCATTTGACCCTAAACGCGACATCGCTGAGATTCGTAACTGTCTTGGTAGAATGCTTTTTAATGGTGAACAACAAGAAAAAGGTGTAGTTAGTATCTCTGGTGGTGAAAAGCATAGAATGATGTTAAGTAAAATGATGTTAGAGGGTGGAAACTTTTTAGTTCTTGATGAGCCTTCAAATCACCTTGACCTTGAAGCTATCGTTGCACTTGGAGAAGGTCTTTTAGATTTTAAAGGGAATGTTATCTGTGTATCACATGACCGTGAACTACTTGATGCTTTTGCTTCTCGTATTATCGAACTTCATGAAGATGGAAGTTATATTGATTTCAAAGGAAGTTATGAAGAGTTTGCCCAGGCAAAAGAAAAGGGTCAAATATAATGGGAAAGTATAAAAATTTTGTAGGTTTAGGAATAGCCGGTAACTTTGCTCTTCACTTAGAACAAGCAGGTGAATTAGAAGAGTTTAAAAATATTGTAACAGCAGAGGAGGTTGCTCCTAAGGGTATTTTTCCTTTTTATCTACCAAAGCAAAGAGCTACAGCTGAAAAACAACGCTATCTAACTGCAAATAAAATGCTTAGCACTTATCCTATTTCAAGCAACTCTCTACTGCTTCCAAAAGAAGATGTTAATATTCAAGCTGAACCAGAAGTTGCTATAATCTGTAGATTAGAGTACCAAAATGGTATGGTTTCAAATATCGAGCCAACCCATTTTACAGCTTACAATGACTGCTCTATCAGAGTAGAAGGAGCTTCGAAAATAAGTGATAAGAAAAACTGGGGTGCTGATTCTAAAGGACTTAGTAACGATCTGATTGCTATAGATAAGTTTAAAAGTGGTGGCATTATGGACAGCTACTCAATAGCATCCTTTTTAAAAAGAGATGAAGAGGTTCATGCTTATGGAGAGGATGTAGAACTTACTGGATATAGCTATTTTCATGACAAACTTCTTAACTGGATAAAAAATAAATTAGTTACTCAAGAGGATTTTGGTCCACTTGAACCAATAAGTGAATACCTAACTATATGTGCTAATCCTGATGAAGCTATTGTTAGCATTGGTGCTACAAGATACACAGAGTATGGGGAAAAAACATTTTTAAAAACTCATGATGAAGTTATTGTAGTTGTATATAATTCAGATAAATTCTCATCCCAAGAGATAGCACAAATGGCAAAAGAGAACTCACTTGGCAATGAAGAGATGAGCGTACTAATACAAAAAGTTTTATGATTTGAGTAGAGGCAAAAAACTAGATATTTTTATCGGTGCAGATATTGATGATAGTTGGAATGAAGTTCAATCTCCAAGAAAATCTAAGGTATCAAATGAAATTTTAGAACCTTCTAAACATTTTTTGTTTTTTAAACGAGAAAAAAGAAGAGGAAAAATAGTGACTCTGGTTGGAGAATTTCACATGCCAAAAGAAGATGTCACTACTACACTTAAAATGCTAAAGAAAAAGCTTGGCTGTGGAGGAAGTTACAAAGATAACTTTATGGAGTTTCAAGGGGAACTAAAAGATAAACTTAAAGAACTTCTTTTAAAAGATGGCTTTAAATTTAGGCAAGGACATTAAGCACTAAGCTTCTCTATCTCAACCTCTTGAATAACTTGAGGTGTTGCTTCACTCAGATCATTACTAATAACAAAACGATCTCTTCCCTCATCTTTCGCCTTATAAAGCATATCATCAGCATAAGATATTAACAGTTCATCATTAAGTGCATCATCTGCCACACAACATACGGCTCCAATTGAGATAGTTAAAAACTCATTGGCACTACTTTTTGCATGTAGTATCTCTCTACCTCTAACAGCATCGCAAATATCCTGAGCCAATCTTGCACTATCACTCTCATTTGTACCTGTAAGCACTACCCCAAACTCCTCACCACCTAACCTAAATACAAAATCACTTGGTCTTCTAAGTGTATCTTTGAGTACTTTTGCAACTGTTTTTAGGGCATTATCGCCCTCTATATGCCCATAAGTATCATTGTACTGCTTGAAAAAATCTATATCTAACATCATAAAAGTGATAAAACTATTTGTCCTTTTTGCCCGCTTAAGTTCTCTATCATATACAAGATTGAAGTACCTTCTATTGTGTAGAGTTGTTAGCATATCAGTATAAGAAGCATTTTCAAGCTTTTTATTTAACCTTTTTAATTTTTTGGTTATAACTTCAAGTTCTGAATGATTAGTTTGAATGCTTCTAAACATAAGATAAGATATAAACAAAACACCCAAAACAGTAAGAACTAAAACAAAACCAACCTCTTTAACAATAGAATCATATCTACTTAAAAACATTTTCCTCTCAAATTTTGCCACTTCAACTTCATAGTTTATAAGTTTTTGCATAATCTTATCTATATGTGAAATATGTTGCTCAAAAGAGTCTATAGATAATTTTTGAAGATCTTTACCATCTTTTGAAGCTTTTAAAATTTTACCAAAGTAAGCATTTATCTCCTCAATTTCTAATTTAACATAATCAAGATACTCTAGTTCATCATCTCTTTTAAAGTGCGCCTCATAAGTTTTCCACAATTTATCTATCTTAATAAGTGAATCCCCGATTGATAACTCTATCTGACTTGAACTTATCTCTGCACTTCTTGCTTTATAAATTGTACGAGTTAAGCTACCATGATAGGTTTGTAAAATTTCATTAAGTTCTGTAACAGGAACTAAAGATCCAAAGTAGAGTGAATCTATATTTTTTTTCATGGCATTAATATTTATTGCACCCATAATGCCAACAGCAATCAATCCAATGGTTATAAGCACAAAAAGAAAAAATAGCTTACTTTTAAGCTTCAATGTTTCTATAAACTGCATGCCACTCCCTAATAATCTATTTTAAAAAGATAGCAAATTTTATACCATTTTATGATAAAATCAGTTTTAAAAAAAAATAGAAGTAGTTTATAATGGAAAAAAAATTAAGTTACATTAGAAATTTTAACTTTTTTAAAACACTTAATGATGAGCAAATTTCTGTTATTGACTCCATTTCAAATATTGTAAAATATCCTCCAAATTCTATCCTTTATTATGAAAATGATATGTACAACAAAATATTTTTTCTTATATCCGGTCTTTTAAAAGTATATAAAATTGATAAATTTAATAATGAAATATTTTTATACCATATACATAAAAACTCACTGATTTCAGAGCTTACAACACTAGACAACGAATCTATATACTGTTTTTCAAATGCAGAGTTTATTGAAGAGAGTATTGTTTTAGAAGTTGATTTTATAGAGTTTAAAAAACAACTCCTATCTAAAAACATACTAAATAATGAATTTATAAATGAGATACTTTTAAAGACTCAACAGCTTCACTGTGTCGTAAACCGTGAACTTGTTTTTGATGCTACTGCCAAAGTAGCTTTTATGTTGAGTCATGATTTAGATATGTTTAACAAACTCAAAAGACAAGAGGTCTCATTTATGCTTCACATACAGCCTGAGACTCTCTCTAGGGTTTTGAAAAAATTAAAAAGAAGTGATATCATAGATACGCAAAGTTCTAAAATCATCATAAAAGACAATGAATCTCTTCTTAAAATATATATGGGAGAATAATAAATTATGAAAATCAGAAATAAAATCAGTACAAAGATTAAAGCTATAGGTGCTTTACTTCTTATCTTGATGCTTAGTACAATAGCAATTACCATATATCTAAATCAACAGAATGTAAAAGATGCACTCATAATTAACATCGCAGGTAAACAGAGGATGCTGACTCAAAAAATATCTAAAAATGTTTTTTATATAAACTATAATTCTAACAAAGATTTTTATGAGTTAAATGCTGCAGCAGCAGAATTTATCAGAGGTTTAAATATACTTAAACATGGAGATGAAAACAAAAAGATTCACTCTGCACCAACACAAAAGATTAAAAATCAAATCATGGAGATAACTACCCTTTGGCAATATTTTTATGAAGATATACAAAACTTTAAAATTCTTACAAACTCCCACGAAATAAACAAAGATGAAAAACTAAAAGATATTATACTTTCCATCTATAGAAACAACACTATTTTACTTGATAATGTAGATAAACTGGTAACTATGTATACAGACTATAGTGAAAGCAAAACTGAATCTATGAAAACATTTCAGTACATATCAGCTACTATTTTACTTACTCTTTTTATCTATTCACTGCTTCAATTAAGAGAGATAGAAGCACATGCCCAAGAGTTTATGAAATACTCGAAGCAACTTATAAATGATGAAGACGGTGTTAAACTAAAACCTATCGAGATAGATGCTGAGAGTGAAATAGTTGAAGTAAGTGATACTATCAACTGTTTCATCAACAAAATCAACTCTGCAGCAGATTATTCAAATGAAGCACTAGAACAATCTAAACAAGCCTCTTTAAAATTAGAAGAATTAACGGATGAGTTTAATACTATTATTGATGAAATTCAAGATAATTCCTCAATATCTAAATGCCTAAATAATAGTGAAGATATGGTTATAGAATCAACGGAGGAGTTATTAAACTCAACAAAAAAACTTCAAATATTAAAAGAAGAACTCCTAAACCTTGCAAAATCTTGCAAAGAAATAAAGTAGCCTTTTACTTAAAAGTGCTACAAATATCCACACTCCTATTATATTAAATAACTCTTAACAAAACAATATAACTTCTTGATACAAGTCATAAGATTTATTCCTATAAAGGAGTAATATGTAAAGTGTTAATGGACACCTTAACAAAATAGAGATATTTCAATG
Organism: Campylobacterota bacterium; assembly: GCA_034717415.1. Classification (GTDB taxonomy): domain Bacteria; phylum Campylobacterota; class Campylobacteria; order Campylobacterales; family Sulfurimonadaceae; genus Sulfurimonas. Next base: position 15,031 of record JAYELK010000161.1, read on the forward strand.
TTTTAACTTGTTATATTTCGCAAATTATCTAATAGGAGAAAATATGTCACTTTCGAGAAGAGAATTTCTTAAGAGTTCAGCGGCAGCATCTGCAGCAGCGGCTATCGGTATGAGTGTACCGGCAGAGTTGGAAGCAGCGGCAGGCAAAGCTGAAGGTAACTGGAGATGGGACAAAGCAGTTTGTCGTTTCTGTGGTACTGGTTGTGGTATTATGATGGCTACAAAAAATGGTAAAGTTGTTGCTGTTAAGGGGGATCCTGCAGCTCCGGTAAATAGAGGTCTTAACTGTATTAAAGGTTACTTTAATGCAAAGATCATGTACGGTGCAGATAGACTTACTCAACCTCTACTAAGAGTTGATTCAAACGGTAAGTTTGATAAAAAAGGTAAGTTTGCTCCAGTTAGCTGGGAGAGAGCTTTTGATGAGATGGAAGTTCACATCAAAAAAGCTATTAAAGCAAGTGGTCCTGAAGGTGTAGCAGTATTTGGTTCTGGTCAATATACTGTAATGGAAGGTTATGCAGCAGCGAAGATGATGAAAGGTGGATTCCGTTCAAACGCAATCGATCCTAATGCTCGTCACTGTATGGCATCAGCAGTTGTTGGTTTTTACCAAACTTTTGGTATTGATGAGCCTTCTGGTTGTTATGATGATATCGAGCTTACAGATACAGTTATATCTTGGGGCGCGAACATGGCAGAGATGCACCCGATCCTTTGGTCTCGTGTAACTGATAGAAAACTTTCAGACCCCCAAAGAGTAAAAGTTATCAATATCTCTACTTATAGACACAGAACTTCAGATTTAGCTGATGAGGAGATCATCTTCACTCCAAATACTGACCTTGCAATGTGGAACTATGTAGCTCGTGAAATTGTTTACAATAATCCTGAGGCAATTGACTGGGACTTTATTAAGAAACATATAGTTTTCTGTGCATGTCCTGTAAATATGGGTTATGGTATGAGAAGAGCTGGTGAGAAGTCTATAGTTGACGGTAAATATACTGCGCTAGAGATGGAAACTATTGATCATGAAATGAAAAAAGCTGTTTCTGCAACAGAAGCACCTGCTCTTAAACCTTATGGTTACAAAGAGGGTGATATTATGGTTAATAAGCCAGCTGGTCTTAAACACTGGCACATCAGCTTTGAAGAGTATAAAAAGTTCTTAGAGCCATATACACTTGATTATGTAGCTAAAATCTCAAAAGGTAACCCTGATGAAGATATCAATGAGTTTAAAAGAAAACTTAAATTCATGGCAGATCTATATATAGAAAAAGATAGAAAAGTTGTTTCTTTCTGGACAATGGGTATGAACCAACATACTCGTGGTAGTTGGGTAAACACACTTTCATATAATGTTCACTTCCTACTAAACAAACAAGCTAAACCAGGTTCTGGAGCGTTCTCTTTAACTGGACAACCTTCAGCATGTGGTACAGCTCGTGAAGTTGGTACATTTGCACACAGATTACCGGCAGATATGATGGTTAAAAATCCTAAGCATAGAAAAATCGCTGAAAACAGATGGAAGATTCCTAACGGAACTATCAATCCTGTAGGTAACCAACACATTATGAAAATCCACCGTGATATTGAAGATGGTGTTGTTAAATTTGCTTGGGCTAATGTTGTTAATCCTTACCAAGATACAGCTTCTGCATCTCACTGGATTAAAGCAGCTCGTGAGATGGATAACTTTATCGTTTGTTCTGATGGTTACCCAGGTATCTCTGCGAAAGTTTCTGACCTTATCTTACCATCTGCTATGATCTATGAAAAATGGGGTGGTTATGGTAATGCTGAGCGTCGTACTCAACTATGGAGACAACAAGTTCTTCCAGTTGGTGATGCAATGAGTGATACATGGCAGTGGATTGAGCTTTCAAAAAGATTTACAGTTGCTGATCTTTGGGGTGAACAACCACTTCGTGGAAACAAAAAACTTCCAAATGTAATTGCAAAAGCAGAAGCTATGGGTTACAACAAAGACACTACTATGTATGATATACTTTTTGGAAATGATGAAGCAAAATCATATAAAGTTGACTTAACTTCATTCCCTCAAAAAGATTATGACAATACTGAAGCTATTGGTGATAGCAGAAATGTTGTTGGATCTGATGGTAAAGTTTTCAAAGGTTATGGATTTATGGTTCATCAATACCTTTTTGAAGAGTATGCATCATTTGGTAGAGGTCACGCACACGATCTTGCTGACTTTACAACCTATCACAAAGTGCGTGGACTTAAATGGCCAGTTGTTGATGGTAAAGAAACACAGTGGAGATTTAATGCTAAGTACGATCCATATGCAGCTAAAGCTACAAGAGAAACTGGTAACTCACATGCATTCTATGGTCCACTAGCTAAAAACCTTTTACAAGGTGATTTAAAAGGTCCAGAAAAATCAAGAGGTAAAAAAGCTCTTAAAAACAAAGCTAAAATCTTTGCTAGACCATATATGGATCCACCGGAAGTTCCAGATGAAAATTATGACACTTGGTTATGTACAGGTCGCGTACTTGAACACTGGCACTCAGGAACTATGACTATGCGTGTACCTGAACTATATCGTGCAGTTCCAGAAGCTCTATGTTATATGCACCCAGAAGATGCTAAAAAATTCGGTGTTAAACAGGGTAGACTATGCTGGGTTGAATCTCGCCGTGGTAAAGTAAAAGCTAGAGTTGAAACTCGTGGTAGAAACAGACCGTCTCGTGGACTTGTATTTGTTCCATGGTTTGACGAAAAAGTATTCATCAATAAAGTTTGTCTTGATGCTACTTGTCCAATGTCTAAACAGACAGACTATAAAAAATGTGCTGTAAAAATTTACAAAGCATAATATAGATTAGAATTAGCTCTTTAGGGGCTAATCTTTAGTGTCCAAATGACTAATGGTTGATATTTGGACTTGTTCAGATATTAAAGAGAAAGGAAAGATTCGTTTTGAGCGAAAACAGACCTATTAAAAAAAAGAAAAAACAACCAATAAGCGATAGAAGAAGATTTATCCTTAATATGGCTAGAGGCGTAGGTCTCACTACCATGGGTGGTTTTGTGTGGAGTGCTTATATTGGTGAAGTTATAGCTTCGCCACTTGTACTTCGCCCCCCTGGTGCCATAAAAGAGGATGAATTTCTTAAAACTTGTATCAAGTGTGGACTTTGTGTTGAAGCATGTCCGTTTGATACACTATTACTAGCTAAACCAGGTGATAATAAACCTCTAGGAACTCCATATTTTATTCCTAGAGAGATACCTTGTTATATGTGTCCAGATATTCCTTGTGTACCTGTATGTCCTACAGGTGCACTTGATGAAGCTAGTGTAACAACCGATGGAGAACTAGATATAAATATATCTGACATGGGAGTTGCAGTAGTTGATGATGAGAGTTGTATAGCTTTCTGGGGAATTCAATGTGATGCATGTTATAGAGCTTGTCCTATTTTAGGTGAAGCGATAACTATTGAATACACAAAAAATGAAAGAACTGGTAAACATGCCTTTATGAAGCCTATTGTACATGCTGACGCTTGTACGGGATGTGGGCTTTGTGAAAAAGCTTGTGTTACTGAAAAAGCAGCAATATTTGTTCAACCTCGTGAAATTGCACTGGGTAAAGCAGGTGATTACTATATCAAAGGTTGGGATAAAGAGGACGAGAAGCGTTTAGAGACTGCTGAAGAAATCGAAACCGTAACCGAGAGAAGTAAGAAGAGTGCTATAGATAATTTAAATGATGGACTGGGGGATTTATACTAATGGCAACGCTATGGAATAACTACAGATACCTTATTTTAAGAAGAATGACACAAGTTGGCTTACTGGTTTTATATTTTGGTGCAAATGCTTGGGGATGGACTATCCTTATGGGAAATCTTAGTTCATCAATATTTTTAGATTTTATACCGATGAGTGATCCTTATGCGGCTCTGCAAATGCTAGTAGCAGGTGCAGTTTTAGCGACTGATTTACTTATTGGTGTTGCAGTAATTACTATATTTTATCTACTTATAGGTGGTCGCATCTTTTGTAGTTGGGTTTGTCCTGTAAATATGATAACAGATGCAGCAAATTTTCTAAGAAGAAAACTTGAGATTGACCGTGTTCAAGGAGTTAAACAACCGGCATCTAGAAATATCCGATACTGGCTTTTAGCTTTAAGCCTTGTTATCTCTGCAATAATGGGTATAACAGCTTTTGAGTTTTTATCGCCTATATCTATGGTTCATAGAGGAATTGTATTTGGTTTAGGTTTTGGTTGGGCAGCGATGCTTGTGATTTTTCTTTTTGATCTATTTGTCCTAAAAAATGGGTGGTGTGGACATATCTGCCCACTTGGTGGATTTTATTCACTTTTAGGAAAATTTAGTCTAATTAGAGTACAGCACTACGAAGAAAACTGTACTTTATGTATGAAATGTAAAGATGTTTGTCCTGAGCGTCAAGTACTGCATATGATTGGTAAAGAGAGTTTACCTATACTGTCTGGAGAGTGTACAAACTGTGCCAGATGTATTGAAGTATGTGATGATGATGCTCTTGGATTTTCGATTAGAAACCTAGCAAAAAATAAGAAAACGGGAGAGTAAAATGAAAATAATGAGCAAAATAACAATTGGTTTATTTACTGCGTCACTTCTTTTTGTTGGTTGTAACGAAAGTGCAACACCAGCAGCAGAAGAAACAGTAAAACCAACTATTAGTGAAGAGTCTTTAGGTCTAAGAAAGACAAATCTTTATGTAGAAGCAGCTGAAACCGTAGGTGATGAAGCGCACTACAACACAAATGTTGCAGGAAGTGGTATCATGATTAAAAGAGCATTCCAGGATGCTCCACCAATGGTTCCTCATGATGTAGAAGGTATGTTACCGATTACTATCAAAGATAACCAATGTATCGCTTGTCATGCACCGGCAGTTGCAAAAGATATGGGTGCTACTCCATATCCGGTATCTCACATGACTGACTTTAGACCTGCTACAGCTATTGCTGCTGATGGTAGAATTTCTAAAGAGGGAAAAGAAGTTGATAACACTGCAGGACTGAAAAATATATCCATTAAGTCTTTAGGCAGACTTTCAGGTTCAAGATTTAACTGTTCTCAATGTCACGCTCCTCAGTCTGGAGATGCATTACTTGTTGAAAATAACTTTGAAGCTGATTTTACAAGTGCCGATGGTGCTAATAAATCAAGCTGGAGTGGTACTAAACTTATGGAAGGTATAGATACTACTAAATAATGCAGAGAAGAGAGCTTTTTAGCTTTCTCTCTTCATCCATTAGAGGTGAAGAGAAGAAAGTAGAACAATTTTATCTAAGACCACCATACTATAATGATATATCTCTTTTTCATAATGAGTGTAACAAATGTGACGCCAAATGTGCCACTGTTTGTGAAGAAGAAATCATAAAAATAGCCCAAGACAAAACTCCATACTTGGATTTTACAAGTAGTGGGTGTACTTTTTGTGATGAGTGTGCTTTGGCATGTGAATATGGGGTATTAAAGGTAGAATATAGAAAAGATATAGAAACAGATGTTATAATTAACCAATCGACTTGTCTAAGTTGGGATGGAGTTATGTGTTTCTCTTGTAAAGATCCATGCTTGGAAGATGCTATAGAGTTTAAAGCGATGTTTATGCCTACTATAGATATGTCAAAATGTACAGGATGTGGATTTTGCATCAATAGATGCCCAACATACGCCATAGAAATGAAAGAAAAGGATATCTAATGTATAGATTGTTGTTTATATTTTTACTATTTTTTGTAAATTTAGATGCGAAAGATTTAATGCCAACATATGTTTATGAGGCAAGTGGTGGGGTCACTGATATAGCTTCTAGTGATGGAAAAATATATGTAGCTACACAGAAAAGTAGTGTAGATGTATTTGATCTGAAAACTAAAAAATTACTCCAAAAGATTACAATACCACAAATAACAGATTTTATGGGTGATACTATTGATGCTAAGGTATATAATGTAGACACATATAAAGGCAAGGTACTATTAACAGCACAAGCTGCAAAAGGGTATAGGGAGGTTCATCTCTTCAGTGAAAACAGAGTAAGTACCATAGTTACCATTGAGAAAAAAATGTTTATCTCAAAAGCAAAATTTATAGATGAAGATACAATTATATTTAGTCTACTGAGTAATGAGATGTACTTATATGATTTTAAAAATAAAAAAATTATTTGGAAGATTGATGTTAAAGCACCAGAAGCTCAATTTAACTCCACATTTGCAGACTTCACTCTTAATGAAGATAAGACTATAGCAGTTGTTTCAGATGAAGGTGGTGATTTAAAAATTGTTGATATTCAAAAAGGTAAAGTTATAGATGTACTAGCAAACAGAAATCTTGATAAAGTCTTTAAAGTTGATTATAAAAACAACACAATTATTACAGCTGGACAAGATGGAAAATGTGTAGTTTATAATTTAAAAACCAATAGAGATTATTTTTTAAGAAAAAAACATTGGTTCTTGATATATGGTGCTGGTCTGTCGCCCAGTGCTAAACTAGGTGCATATTCAAGTGATGAAAATAACAATGTAACTGTATTTAACACTCAGACAAAAAGTAAATTATTTGAACTGAAAAATAATCTTATGACTCTATCTTCTATTCTGTTTATCGGTGAAGATGAGATATTTGTCACAACAGATTCAAATAAGTTTAACTACTATAAACTAAAATAAGGAGTTGTCATGCAATACAATGAGAGTGAGTTTTTAATAGAGACAGAAGTTCCATCGGAGGAACTTATCATATCCAGAACGGATTTAAAAGGTATCATCACTTATGCAAATGATACTTTTTGTGAAATTAGTGGATATGAAGAAGGTGAACTTATAGGTAAAACACACAATATCGTAAGACATCCAGACATGCCATCTGCCGCCTTTAAAGATATGTGGGAAACCATACAAGATAAAAAACAGTGGAGGGGTATTGTAAAAAATCTTCGTAAAGATAAAGGTTACTACTGGGTAGAAGCGATAGTATCGGGAGTGCATAAAGATGGTAAATTAGTTGAGTATAAATCACTAAGAACACCAATTAGTTTTGAAGATAAACTAAAATACCAAAAACTATATGATAAAATGCGTCAAGACGATGGCGAAAGAACAAGAAAAATAATTTACGAATAAAATTAAGGAATTAAGAGATGAATATATCAAGCGTAGTAGTTCAATGTTTACCACAGTGGTTAGATGAAGTAATTGAGTCATTAAAAAATTGTGGAGCATGTGACTATCATCTTCATGATGAAAAGGGTAGAATCATCATTACCCTAGAAGGTGATGGGGTATCTGAGGAATTAGAAAAGATGAAAGTGATCGAAGCAATACCACATGTTATTGCAGCTGATATGCAGATGGCATACAGTGAAGATGAGATTGATGAACATATGGAAATTATTAACGATTCAGATGCTGTGCCTAAAATGCTGCATGATGAAACTGTTGATGTTAAAGATATTGTATATAATGGTGATTTAAGAAAAAAAGATTTAGATGCTTTTGCTAAAACATTTACCGATGGAAGCAGAGTAACGAAATGAGTGTAATTTTTGAAGCAGTTATCAAAGTTGATGAAGATTTAAATTGGTTTATAGAACTAACAGACACTGTAGATGGTAGAGTTCACAACTGTCTTGATATAAACGAGTTTTCAAAACAAGTTGAAGAGTTTGGTAATGACTACGGTGGCAATATTGATGAAGTTAAGTGGAGTAAAGATGACAATGTACCTCCTCAAGCTATGGATGAAATAAGAGGATTGATGGCTGCACAACAAGCAGAAATCGAAGAACTAAAAAAAGAAGCTGAGTAAGATTTGTTAGCTAAAGCAATAAATACAGATAGCTACTTAGAGCCAGAGGAGATACAAAAACATCTGCAAAATGTTGAGTATATCTTAATGGCTACACCGGCTCCTACTCACTTTAAAGATACTCCCATCCAATTTACTATCTTTTTAAACACACAGGATGAATTTCCTCAAGATGTAAAAGATGCTATTTTGGATAAGTTTTTAGATGATAATTCTATCATTAATCCTAAGGAAGTTATGAGTCAGTTAATGCCTGTTGGTTTTGGAGTAAGTTCTCAAGAGACTCCAATGCCTTTGCTACTTATAAAACCAGAGGATCAAAAAAGTATCCCTTACCTTGTTATGCATGTAATTGATTTTTTAGGAGATTCTGATAAATTTTTAGAGGTAAAAAATGAGGCTCTTACTGGATGGAGTTATAGCTACTTACCAGAGTAAATAGTCTCAATCTCTTTGATAGTTTTAGGAATCTTCTTTGAAAGATTTTTGTAGCTTTTTGAAGTCACTAAAATATTATCCTCAATTCTAATCCCAATTCCACGAAATCTTTTAGGTATATTTTTATCACTCTTCTCACAATAGATTCCCGGTTCAATCGTTAAAACCATACCTTTTTTAAGGGGAATCTCTTTACCATCATCATCTTTATATGGAGATTCATCATGAACATCTAAGCCCATCCAGTGACCTATACCATGTGGATAATATTTTTTATATTTCTCTTTTTTGATAAGCTTTTTAAGACTACCTTTTAAGATACCTAACTCTATCATTCCTTGACAAAGTAACTCTACGGATTTTTTCTGCAAACTACTTCTCTTGGCATCTGGTTTTATCATCTTTATAATTTTAAGTTGAACGCTCAACACCATCTCATAAAGTTCTTTTTGAGCCTTACTGAACCTAGCATCTACAGGTATAGTTCTAGTAATATCACTGGCATAATACTCATACTCACAACCAGCATCTATCAGAATTAGTTTGCCTTTTTTTAAAGGTTTGTCATTGTTTATATAGTGAAGTGTATTTGCACTATTTCCACATGCCACTATAGAAGTGTATGCATCACTATATGCCCCTCTCTTTTTAAATTCATACTCTAATTTGGCTTGAAGTTCATACTCATTCTTTGCCTTTTTATCAAACTTCATTGCACAAATATGTGCCTCTTTTGTAATGCTAATTGCTTTTTTGATAAGTTCTATCTCTGAATCTGATTTTATAAGTCTCATTCTGTTTATAAGAGGAGAGATATTTTTATGTGTAGAGAGATTTTTAGCATATCGTTTAAGAATCTTCAGTTTTGAATAATCAAGTCTAAAATCAAAATACAACTCCCTGCTCTTCTCTAAATATTTTTTTAACTCTACTTCTAAATCAGAAACAGAAAAAATTTTATCAACTAAAAATCTCTTTTTAGCCCTACTCTCACCCAATCTTTTACCATGCCAAAGTTCAAGTTTTCTATCTTTTTTTGCTACAAACAAAATCGTTTTAACTTTTTTTTTCATTTTTACAAAAACTAATGCTGATTTGTCTTCTTTAAAACCACTTAGATAGTAAAAATTACTATTTTGTCTATATGGGTACTCTGTATCATTTGAGCGAATCTTAAACTCACTGCTAAAGAGAACTGTAACTGAGTTAGATGATAATTTTTTTGCTAATTTTTTTCTTCTTGAAGCATACTCTTTTTCACTAATCACTTACAAACCCCACCAAGCCACTCTTTAGTTTGGTTTAGTACATTTTGCAATGCAAGACTTAAAGCCTCCACTCCACCATTTGCATCAAGAGTTTCACTATCTACTTTAGAAACAAATGTTCTTGTTGCTACAACAACATTTGTTTTAGTATCGAGCAGTGTTAATTCGATAGAAACATTAGCATGTGAAGAGGTTGAATCTTCACTGAAATACTGCATAAAATCTTCTATATTTATCTCTAAAATCAAATCATTTTTACTTCTTGATTTTGAGCTTTGAACACTTTTAAAAAAGTTTGTTGCTCTGATATGCTTTAGCAGTTCTGATGTTATCCCAAGGTTTGGTGACTCTGCCCACTGAGCTTGTGAGTAGGCAAACTGTTTAGTTCGACCTTGTGCATAATTCATATTTTGTGACATCAATGAACTTGAACTAAATGCTTGAGCAATTTTTAGTGATTTGTCTCTACATGCCCTGCTACTTTGAGTAGAAGTAGGTGCTTTTGTTATAATCCTATACTCTGTAACAGGCGCTACAATAGTAGTACAACCCGACAACAACATAATAAACCCTAATGACAAAATATAGTTCATCTATCTCTCCCCTGGACCTTTTTTAATACTCTCTTGTTTATAGAGTATATCACTAGGACTTCTCTCATACTGCTCTAAAGTAGTCTCTATTCGTATCATAAGATGCTGCATTCCAAGTAGAGTGTTGTTTAGAGTTGGAACAACATCACCAGCAATCTCTTTAACATTAAACTCACCACTTGAAACTGCTCTTTTTATCTCATCCATAGAACTTTTGATACCAAGATAACTATTCATAATTGAAGCAAACGATGTAGATATTTTATCTTCCCATGCCACACTTTTATCTATAAAACTCTCTATTTTTGGAACCATAGTATCTAGTTTTGCACTTGCACTATCTAAGTTTTTCATAGAACTATGAAAGTGTTTTACAGTATCATCACTCAATAACCTCTCCATTTTATCCATAAAACCGGCAGCTCTTTTTAGCACAAGTGCAAACTGCTTTTGGTTCTCATCATTTAAAACTTCTGTTGTTCTTGTGAGAGTTTTTGATAATTTTGTAGACACTGTATCGAGTGACTTCTCAAACCTTTCAAAAAATGACGGCTCTGTTTTTATCAAAGGATATATCTCTCCCTCTTTAGCAACAAGTGCCGGTGCACCATTATCTCCAAGACTAAGATTGATATAACTAAGCCCTGTAATACCCTGAGATGTAAGCTTAGCTCTTGTTGATGATTTTATAGGAGTTGATTTTAAAATGGTTATAAGCACCTCTACCTGCTCCGAATTTTTAGGATTTATTCTAAGCTGTGAGACTTTACCGACATTAATACCTCTATATTTAACCGGTGCATCAAGATTTAGTCCAAGTACAGACTCATCAAAGTGAATGTTATATTTTTTTGTTTCATCTTCAGCTGATGGTTTAAGTAACCAATATGAAAAAACCAACATTAGAATAAGCCCAAACAGAACCAAAAATCCAATAACCGTATAATTTACTCTATTATTCAAAGCTACCCCTAAAAAATTTGTTTATAAATTGACTATCTACCGACTTAATATTATCTAAACTTCCCTCATATACTATCTTTTTTTCATCTATAATAGCAACTCTGTCAAGTGTATCATAAATAGATTGTAAATCGTGTGAAACCATAACAATAGTTAGACCAAGCAGTTTTCTAAGTTTTAATATCAACCTATCAAATTCTCTTGCAGAGATTGGATCTAGCCCACTTGTCGGCTCATCTAAAAAAAGAAGTTTTGGATCCATACAAAGCGCACGGGCAAGTCCAGCTTTTTTCTTCATACCACCACTAATTTGAGAGGGATACAAAAGAGCGTCAGATGGGTTTAAACCAACTAAATTTATCTTAAATTCAACTATTTCATTTATCATATTTTTTGATAAATCTGTATACTCTTTTAGTGATAGTGCAATATTTTCTTTTAGATTTAGAGATGAAAAAAGCGCCCCAGCTTGAAACAAAACACCCCACTCTCGTCTTAGCTTTTGAGCATCACTATCTCTTATATTACTTAAATTATTTCCTAAAACTTCAATGGTTCCTCCATGAAACTCTTGAAGCATCACCATCTCACGAAGCAGAGTTGTTTTTCCACATCCACTTGGTCCAAGAAGTCCATAAATTTCACCCTCATTTATAGTTAAATTAAGTCCATTATGTACTACTCTATCATCAAAAACAGTCTTAACATTGCGAACATTGATAACACTCATAACTATATCCCTAAGTTTGTAAATGCTATCGAGAAAATAGCATCACACACTATAACTGCAAAGATAGATTCAACAACACTTTTTGTTGTGTTAAAACCTATACTTTGAGTGTCATCTTTTACCATAAGTCCTCTATATATCCCTATAGTAGCTATCAAAAATGCAAAAAATGGTCCCTTTATGATACCAATAAAAAAATGTTTAGCCGCTACAACTTCTCTAAATCTATCTAAAAAGAGGTCTGTAGTAATATTAAGATCCAAATTCGCCACAACCATACCACCAATTACTCCCATAATATCTGCTACAAAAATAAGTATAGGCATAGCAATCATTAGGGCAATAATTCTTGGCAATACTAAAAATATATATGGATCAAACCCCATAGTTTTCATAGCATCTAACTCTTGAGTTATCTTCATCGCCCCTATCTGAGCAGTAAAAGCCGAACCACTTCGACCTGCGATAACAATAGCTGTAATAAGTGGCGCTAACTCTCTAAGTATAGAGATACCAAGCATATCTACTATAAAAATATTTGCACCATATATCTTTAGTTGAAATGCCGACTGATAAGCTACCACTAAACCAATCAAAAAACTGGTCAGGGCTATGATACCCAAAGCTTTTACAGCACTCTCATTTATCTCAAAGGCTATCTCTTTATACCTTATATTTTTCACATTTTTCAGATAAATCACTTTGGAAGAAAAAAGTTTGCCCATAAAGGAGATAAAAGAGATAAAACCCAAGTAGTTTTTATATGTTGCTCTCCCTATCACTTCTAAAAGAGTCCTCTTCTTGGCATGTGGAATCTTAGATGAGATATTTTTTTGATTTTTTACTAACTCTAAAGTGTCTAAAATATCCATATTTGAGGCAATTAAATTTACTTTTATATTTTGTGAGATAAATTTTTTTTGTAGATTATTTATAAAAAGAGAAGCAGCAGTATCAAAAAACTCTACTCCGTTAAGATTAATATCCAACTCTTTAACTTCACTAAAATTTAGATTTAAAAGTTGTTTTTCATATGAAGAGATTAGATATAAGTTAAACTCTCCAAAAAAGTTTAAGGAGAGTCTATCTTCTAAATAATCAACACTTAAGAGAGAATTATTCATACTTATATTGTACTAAAAATCTCTTTGTAATAGTTTATTTACTTTAAGTATTGTTAAAATTCTATCCTCTTGTTTACCAACACCCTCAATCATACTATCTTCACCTGCTAAAGTATCCGGAGCAGATCCAATATCCTCTTTTTTAATTCTTATCGCCATAGTCAATCTATCTATAACGAACCCTGCTACATCATCATCCTGCTTAAGAACAAAAAAACGAGTTTCATCATTATGTTTTTTAGCGCCCAAGCCAAATTTCACACGAAGATCTATTAGTGGGATTACCGAACCACGAAGATTAAACACACCTAAAACATAGGGAGGAGTTTGAGGAACTCTTGTCCACTCTATAGGCTTGATTATCTCCTGTATGCTTAAAATAGGTACTGCAAATTCCTCTTCACCTATAATAAATCCAACTAACTGAACTATATTATCCGACTGATCAAGAGTCTCACTCTGTTGATCGTTTTGCTTATTAATAATTTGCTTTAATTTATCACTCATTATAAGAACTCCGATTTAAAGTTAACATTTCTTTGAACTACATTAGACAGATAGTCAGCTGAGTATGGTTTGGTAATATACTCAACCATTCCAGATTCTACACCTCTCATACGATCAGATTTACTTGTACGAGATGTTACAGCAATCAGAGGTAGATTTTTATATCTATTGTATTTTTTAATCTCTGTTGCAAGGGAATAACCATCCATTCTTGGCATCTCTATATCGATTAGCATCGCATCAAAACTATGATCACCCTGCTTTAAGATATTGAGTGCCTCTTGTCCATCAGCTGCTTCAACTAAGCTAACCCCTAATGGTTCAAGGGCTTTACGCATTATCATTCTATCTGTTTTAGAATCATCAACTATCATAATAGTATAATCACTAGCTTTAGTTTTTTCATGCGTTAACTGTGCAGCAGAACTTTCACTCGCTACTGTTGCTTTAACACCTTTTGCAATTTCCATCAGTGCCACAACATCAACGATTAGAGTAACACCACCGTCACCACGAATTGTAGCTCCAGCTATACCTTCAATGCCCTTTAAGTAATCACCCAAAGACTTAATAACTATCTCTTCTTGACCTACAAGTGAATCAACAATAAGTCCAAGTTTTTGAGTTCCCAAACCAAGAACAACAACATAAGCATGTTCGCTAGAGTCAAGGATCCTCTCAACTTCAAAAATATCGCCTATATGAACCAGAGATAAAACATCATCACGAAGTCTCATAACACTTCTGCCCTCAACAGTATAAATCTCATCTGTTGATATTCTAACAGTCTCTAAAACTGATGCAAGAGGAATAGCATAATGCTCCTCTTGAACGCCAACTAAAAGTGCTTGGATAATAGCAAGAGTAAGAGGAATCTTTAACTTAATAGAAGTACCAACACCAAGTTCACTATCTATATCTATAATACCATTTACTTTTTCTATATTTGTTTTTACAACATCCATACCAACACCACGACCAGATACATTGGTAACTGATGCAGCAGTTGAGAAACCAGGTTTAAAGATAAGTGTAAATGCTTCTTTGTCACTCATAGTATCAGCTTCTTTTTCGGTAATTAGATTTTTTTCCAAACACTTGTTTTTAAGCATATCTACATCAAGCCCCTTACCATCATCATCAATCTGAATAACAATAGCATTACCTTCATTGTAGGCTTTTAGTTTAATGGTTCCTGTTTCACTCTTACCAGCAGCTAGACGATCCTCCGGCATCTCAACACCATGGTCACATGAGTTACGAATAATATGAACAAGTGGATCACCAATCTCTTCAACAATTGACTTATCAAGTTCCGTATCTTCACCAGAAATTTCAAGTTCCATTTTTTTGTTAAGTTCACGAGTTAAATCACGAATCATTCTCGGAAATTTATTAAACACTTTTCCAATAGGTAACATTCTGGTCTTCATAACTGCTATTTGAAGATCTGTTGTTACAAGTGAAACAATAGAAACAACTTGATTAAGTTCTTCTAAAAACTCTTCACCCTCATATCTCTCTTCAACATCATCATTAATCTTAATAAGTCTGTTTTTAGCAAGAACAAGTTCACCAATCAGATTCATCAAGTGGTCAAGTCTCTTAACATCAACACGAATAGTTTGCTCAACAGCAGCTGGTGCTCTTTTTGCAGGTGCAGCAGCCTTTGCATCGGCTTTTGAAGAGTTTGTTTTAACTGCTGGAGTTGGAGTCACAGGTACTGGAGTAGAAACTGGCTTAGCTTTTGGAGTATCCTCACTAGTCGGTTCTTTATCCTCAGAAATAGATGGAACTTCAGGAACTTTCTCTCCCGCTGCTATTTTTGCTGCTCTTTTTGCCTTGTCTTCATCCTGTCTTTGAGATAAAAGTCTGGCAATCTCAGCTTCAACATCATCATCACTCATACTCTCATAATCTAACTCTTCTTCATCAACCTCTTGGACAACCTCTTCTTCTTGAACAGGAGGGGCTTCTGACACAGGAGTATCAACCTCTCCCTCTCCTCCACTTACTTTATCAAGTCTAGCAACACAAGCAGAAACATCTATCCCAGCATCTGCACTTGTATCACGAATAGTATTTAAGAGTGCCTTCATCAAGTCAATAGACTCTAAAACAACATCCATAATATCTGGAGTAATTACCAACTCACCATGTCTAGCTTTATTTAAAACATCTTCCATGTGATGTGTTAAGTGTGTCAAAACATCAAAGTTTAAAAATGATGAAGCACCCTTAACAGTATGAGCAACACGAAAGATTCCATTTAAAAGTTCTAAATCTTCCGGCGTATTTTCTAACTCAACTAAATCTTCATCTAGCTTTTCTACAAGTTCAAATGACTCAACTAAAAAATCTTGTAGTATCTCCTGAAATTCATCCATATTTAAACTCCTTATTTCATATGTTCACGAACAACTCGTGACACTTCTTCATAAAATGAACTTGCTTCAAACTTAACCAGATAAGCTTCAGCCCCTGCTTCTTTACCTCTACCTTCACTAAAATGATCACTGATAGATGAGTTAAAAACAATTGGAATATTTTTAAATCGTTCATCTTCTTTAACTTTGGCAGCAAAGTGAAAACCATCCATTCTAGGCATCTCAACATCTGAAATAATTATTTTAAGCTGTTTAGAAATATTTTCATCATACATTGTATACAAATCATCCAGTTTTTCTAATCCCTCTTGCCCATCTATGGCTTCAACAACATGAAAACCCAACTTTTTAAGAGCATCTTTTACAATTTTTCTAGCGGTTGAACTATCATCTAAAACCATAGCTAAACCGGAAAAAGATTGAAGCTCTTGTGGTATTGCCTCAATATCCGGCTCATAAAGACCAAGGTCTTGAACTACACTCTCCAAGTCAAGAATAAGCAAAACGCTATCACCCTCTATCTTAGTAACACCGGTAATTTTACTGCCCTCTATACCTGAATTACTAACAAAAGATGCTGGTTCTATATCACCCCAGTTTATGCGTCTAATCCTTTTTGCTTCATGAACTATAAAGCCTATAAGTACATTGTTAAACTCAGTTATGATAACTCTTGCATTTTTTTGAGCCTCTTGGGGTTCACTTATCCCCATCCATTTTGCTAAATTAACAACAGGAATAACCACATCTCTTAAATCAAAAATACCCTCTATAAACTCAGGCGTTCCCGGTAGTTCTGTTAATGTAGGCATCTTAATAATTTCACGAACCTTTGAGACATTTACACCATAAATACCCTCATATACTTCACCATTTTCTTCTTTTAATATACGAAAATCAACAAGTTCCATCTCGTTCGAACCAACTTTGAGCGAATTGTCATTCATATTCATACCTCCTTAGAAAAGATTTTTTCTTCTAATAGCTTTATATTTTGAGACGATTTTACAACAAAGTATCTTTGATTGCAAGCAAAAACACCCAAATTTATATATATGAATTTATCAAATTTCAAGGTTTTGTTTTGATGAAAATGCCCCTCTATAAAATAGTCACAATCAAATCTTGCCTCTAATCTTTTTGAAACAAACTCTCTAAAAGCAACAAACTCTCTACAATCATTTTTTTTACTCAAATAATCATCAAGTTTTCTTAAAATCAGATGCCCAAGTATAAAATCAACTACTCTAAGAAAGTAGAGTGTAAGGGGATTTCTTATCACAGCTGTATAGATTTGATAACCTATATCACTGCCAAAATCACCGTGAGCCAAGATGATTTTTTTACCACCAAATCCACATGCCAAAGGCTGTTTTGATATAGGGAAGACCTTGGCATGTGGAAATATATCTTTTAAATTAAAATCATGATTTCCCTCTAAATAGATCAGTTCTATATCTTGAGAGATTTCATTTATAAGTTTTATAACCTCTTCATTTATTTTTTTAGAGTGTGGGATTTGTGAAAAAAGTATATCAAATATATCACCCATAAAAATAAGCTGGGTCGGTTGCAGTTTTTTGGAATGAATCTCTTTTATAAAGTCTAAAAGTTGTGGGCGAAAGTGTGAGTAGTGTGCATCTGAGACAACAAATGCACCCTCTTTAATCTCTATATCACTATGGAACATAGGCTATATTTGGGATTCCAAGAGACTCATCAAGTCCCATCATAAGATTTGCATTTACAACAGCCTGAGATGAAGCCCCTCTCATAAGATTATCTATAGCACTTGAGATAAAAAGCATATTGGCTTTTTGTTTTACGAAGATGTCACAAAAGTTAGTTCCTGCAACGCTTTTCATATCTACCGGATCTTTACTTACTCTTACATGTGGAGCATCCTTGTAAAACTCTTTTAAAACTTCAAAAGCGTCAAACTCACCACTCACTTGAAGATATATAGAAGACAACATTCCACGAGTCAGAGGAACTAAGTGGGGAACAAAATTTACCTCATCAAAATCAATTCCAAGCTTCTGAGCAATTTCTGGTGCATGTCTGTGCATAAGTGGGTTGTATGCGAAAAGATTATCATTAACATTTACAAAGTGAGTTGCATCACTAAGTTTTTTACCTGCCCCACTCACACCTGTCTTTGCATCCACTATCAAAGGAGTATTTGGAACTCTTTGTTTCATAAAAGGAAGAACTCCTAAAATCGCACAAGTTGGAAAACAACCCGGATTTGCAACAAGAGAGGTACTTTTTAACTCATCTCTAAATAGTTCTGGAAGTCCATAAACCACATGCTCTAAATTTTGGCTATCCGTATGTGAACAGTAAAACTCCTCATAAATATCTTGAGGAAGTCTATAATCAGCAGAGAGATCAACCACTTTCACACCTCTTGCAATAAGTGGCTTAACAAATGCCATCGCAGTCTTATGTGGAAGTGCCAAAAAAACAAGTTCACAATGCAAAACTGCATCTTCAACACTGGCTTTTTTAACTTCTAAATCACAAACCCCTTTTAAAGATGGATGCAGAGTGTCTATTGTTGTTTCACCCTCTGAATTTGCAAGATAATTAAGATGAAACTTTGGATGATTTATAAGTATCTTTGTTAGTTCTAAACCTGTATAACCACTAGCACCGATAACTCCTACATTAACTACATTCAAAAACAATCTCCTCATATTTAACTTCATCTATCTCAAACTCTTTTTCACCACCGGGGAGTCTGACCTTTACCTCATCACCCTCTTCTCTGCCTAAAAGTTGTTTTGCCAAAGGTGAGCCAAAAGAGATTAACCCCATA
>JAYELK010000162.1:0-7523 GCA_034717415.1 Campylobacterota bacterium
GCTAAAATATATGCAACTGTCCCACCAACATAACTGTATATTGCATCTAAATTTAGAAATAGATATATTTCAAATATATCTTCATCAAAACAATCAAATAAAAAAGTAGAGATATAAAGAAGCAGAATATAAATAATCAGAATTTTTTTAGCAACTCTAACTTTAACAACATAAACAGAACAGGTCATCACAATAAGAAGTATAAAATATAGCAGATAAAAAGTTTTTAAAAACAAGATAAGTAAAAAATAGTTAATAAATAGAGAAAAAATCACTATTGTACTTTGCAGCAATCTACTCACTGCACCTGCTTTAATATCTCTACTATAAAAGTTGTTCCACTACTTGAAGTCTCAACGCTAATCTTTCCATCAAACTGTTTTTCAACTATAACCTGACTCATATAGAGACCGAGTCCAGTTCCATTTTTAGCTTTTGTACTAAAATATGGTTCAAAAATATGTGGTAAATCATTATCACTTATGCCACCGGCATTATCTCTTATAAAAATAAGAATTTTATTACCACTTTCCTCTATACAAACATTTATTTTGGGATATTCTCTATCTATCGCTTCAAGAGCATCAACTGCATTATTTAACAGAATCATAAGAACTTGAATAAGTTCGTTCTCATATGTAGTAATCATAATTTCATCTTTTTTTTCTACTAAAACTTTTATACTACTATGTTGAAGCCTTGTTAAGATAAAATTCACTGCCTTTTGTACTAACTCATATGCTTCAATAGTGTGAGACTCTTTATCCGGACGAAAATATGTTTGAAAATCATCTATCGTATTTGATAGATATATAATCGTAGCACTAATTTCACCTAGCGTTTTATCGACAACATCACAATCTACCTCCTCACCTAAAAGTCTTCTAAGTTGCAGATTTGATATTTGCAGAGTAACAGTAGAGAGAGGTTGTCTCCACTGATGAGCAATCATACTTATCATCTCACCCATAATTGCCTGTTTTGATTGGACACTTATCACTCTCTCTTTTTGTATAAGTTCATCTGCTTTCTCTTTCACTTTTTTTTCTAAAGATCTGTTAAGTTCTCGTAATTTGACCGTTTTATCTTTTACCTGACTTTCAAGCTTGGTGTTAAAATCAAGAAGCATTTTTTGCTGTTGCAAAATCAAATCTGTTGCTTCATTCATTTTAGTTTGATAAAAGTAAACTATAATAGCTAAAATCATTAGAACCAACGATATATATATCGCTTCAAATGCAGTTAGCTTTACCTCTATAAAGCTTTGTAGTGGTGCCATTATCAACAAAAATATTATAGCAACAAGCCAATATATTCCATTGTTTCCTTTTTGGAAATAAAGAAGTACAATCGGATATGTAAATAACCAAGTAAATTTCATCGATTCAATATCTGTGCTATATATAATATAAGTAAAGAAGATTGTACACTGAAGCGTGATAATCATAGCCACACTCTCAAAAGAGTTTTTATATTTTCTTAGTGTGAAAAAGAGTATGATATTCATCAATACTAAAAGAGTCTCAAAAAGTACAAATCCAGAGACATCATTTAGGGTATTTATAATGATTCCATATATAAAGGCAAACCCAGATGTTACCAATGCGATATTTACCATCTGATACCTGTTTCTTAAAAGCATCTCTTTTTTGGAAAAGCTCCATCCACTCGTAAAGAAATCATCTAATTTCATAAACTTCTCCTCACGGTAAATAGACTTTATCTAATAATTCATTATACTCTAATCTGGCGTTACTATCCAAAGTAATTCCACCACCACTCTTATAAATATAACCATCTTCAGTTTTTTCTATAAATCTAATCATAACCCCACTATCAAAACTTTCTCCATCATAAATACCAAAAACACCACTAAAATAACCCCTATTATACCCCTCAATATTTTCAATTATCTCTAAGGTGGATTTCTTAGGTGTACCACTTATACTTCCTGCTGGAAGAAGAGACTTAAGTATATCTCCTAGTTCCACATGCCAAGAATCATTTAACACTCCACTGATATGTGAACTCACTTGAAGAAGTTTTTTATCTCCTGCTTCTATCTCGGTAATATATCTAAACCTCTCTACTTTTACATCGTCTGCCATAATTGAGAGGTCATTTCTTAAAAGGTCTACTACCATTATATGTTCTGCCATCTCTTTTTTATCTTCTAAAATTCTCTTCTTGGCATCTGAAAACGAAGAGTCGATTGTTCCTTTCATAGGGTAGGTATGGATTTTACCATCTCTGATTTGAACAAATTTTTCAGGTGAAAAACAGACAAATTCATCCTTATATCTCAACTTATAATGAGCATTGGCATGTGAATATATCTCTTTTAAAGTAAGTTTTGTTTCTATCTTTGTAGGTTGAGTAAGATTTAAAAGGTAGGTATCTCCTGCCTTTATCCTCTCTATGACATAGTCAAATTTTTTCTTATATTCACTAAATGGTAATGGATTTTTTTTAAAAAAATGTTCATGCTCAGTCGGTACAAAACTTTCATCTATTTTAAACTCTACATCTTCTTTATTAAGATTTTCTAAGAGAATAACTCTGAAATTTTGAGCCCTAAAGTCACTTATAAATAAAAAAGGCTTTCTCTCTCGTCCAAGCCTGTTTATCTCACTAAATGTCATTTATGATTAGGAACTTATCAGTTTTTTAAGGACTGCCATTCTTACAGATACACCATTTGAAACTTGTTCTAAAACCTTGCATCTTTTATCAGCCAAAAGTGCATCACAAATATCTATATTTCTATGAACCGGACCAGGATGAAGAAGAACTATATCTCTATCTCCCACCAACTCCGTAGTTATACAAAAATCACTGGCATAATCTTTTAGCGAAGCATAACTTTGAGATGAGTGTCTCTCTGTTTGGGTTCTAAGACTCATAATAGCATCTACGCCATCTATGATCTCTTCTAAAAAGTGTGTCGTTTTAAACTTTGTTTTTGGTAGAAAATGTGGAGGTGCGACTAAGATTACTTCCATCCCAAAACGAGTTAAAAGTTCTATGTTTGAGTTAGCTACACGAGAGTTTTTTATATCTCCTACAATCGCAATTTTTTTACCATCCAAATCACCAAAATGCTTTTTAAGTGTAAAAAGATCCAAAAGTGCTTGAGTTGGATGTGCATGAGCACCATCTCCGGCATTGATTATAGAAGCTTTTGTATGGTTTGAAACTATTTTAGGAACACCTGCATTTTTATGACGAACTATTATGGCATGTGGACCCATAGCATCAAGATTCATAGCAGTATCTACTAAAGTCTCACCCTTTTTAGTTGAACTTTGTGCAACATCAAGATGAACTATCTCTGCCCCAAGTCTTTTAGCAGCAATCTCAAAAGAACTTTTGGTACGAGTTGAGTTCTCAAAAAACAGCGTTATAATTATCTTATCTTGAAGAATTCTATCAAATCGACCATCACTAAACTTTGAAGCATCATCCAAAATCTCATTAATCTCGCTAATTGTAAAGTCATCTGTACGAATTAAGTGCTGCATACTTTCCTCTCTTCATCTAATTTACAAATTATACAAGACATCACAAATAGTGTCAATATTTTTACTAACTTTTAAGACCTCAAAACCGGTTTGCTTAAAATATGGCTCTGAAACAGTTGCAAAACTCTCGCCACAGCCCCTACAATTAAAAGCTATAGCATGTGGAATATTCTCATCTTCAAGAGCTTTTTTACTCAGCAGTGTATCATTTATGCAACCTAGTGAGCAGTGCGTTACTAAAAGAGCAGATGCTTTATAATATTTTATCAGATCAATCATCATATAGTTTTTATCTATCGGCACATATAATCCACCAGCCCCCTCAATAATCAAAACATCACATAGCTTCTCTAGTTTTTCTATAGCCCTATCCAACTTTTCAAAATCAAGTGAAGTATTGTTTGATGATACAGATGGAGCAGCAGGAAGGGAGTAGGTAATTGGCACAATATCTTTTAAAGAGATATTTTCAAATTCACTATTTAACTCTCTTACACATGCCAACAACGCACTCCCATCAGGAGCATAACCATTGATTACCCCCGTCTCTATAGGTTTAATCACACCAACCTTGAAACCACGAGAAGCAAACTCTTTTAAAAGCAACTTTGTAGTGTAAGTCTTACCAATATCTGTATTTGTTGCCGTAATAAAAATTCTTTTTTTCAAAGTTATCCCTAATTTGCTATAATTACTTATTATAGCGATTTAGGATAATTTATGCCAACAAATACAGAGTTTGAACTTTTAGATGAAATATCTCTAAAACATCCAAAAAAATATAAAGTTTATATCTTGAATGACGACTACACCTCAATGGATTTTGTAGTAGATGTTTTAATGAGTATCTTTCATAAAAGCTATCAAGAAGCAGAAAATATAATGCTTGAAGTTCATAAAAAAGATAAAGGTTTATGTGGTGTTTATACCCATGAAATAGCTGAAACAAAAGTTACACAAGTAATTAAAAAAGCCAAAGACAACAGCTTTCCTCTAAAAGCTACAATGGAGGAAGAGTAAATGATTACCCCAAATCTTAATGACATCTTCCAAAAATCAATCCTCTTTGCAAAAGAGTTAAGACATGAATATCTAACTATTGAACATGTTTTTTATCTTTTACTGAGTTCAAAAGATGGTGCGGAGATTATCTCCATATGTGGTGGTGATGTAAACAATATGAAAGAAGCTTTAGCAAAATATATCAAATCAAA
The DNA here is from genome assembly GCA_034717415.1 of Campylobacterota bacterium. GTDB lineage: Bacteria > Campylobacterota > Campylobacteria > Campylobacterales > Sulfurimonadaceae > Sulfurimonas. The sequence continues at coordinate 4,736 of JAYELK010000162.1, forward strand.
TATAGATGCCCTTCCTCAAAATATTGATAAAGAGCCATATGAAAGTGTAGCCCTATCTCGTCTCATCGACAATATGATAAAACATATACAAAGTTCCCAACAACAAAATGCTGATATTGGAGACCTAATAGCTGCCCTTTATGAAGAAAAAAACACTTTTAGCTACATGCTTCTAAATGAGTATCAAATTTCAAGACTTGATATTTTAGAAGTTATCTCCCATACCCAAACTACCACTACTATAGAGAGTACTGAGTCCAAAAACTTTTTAGATAAATACTCTATTAATCTTCTTCAAAAAGCTAGAGATGGAAAAATTGATCCAGTTATAGGACGAGCAAACGAGATAAAAAGAGTTATTCAAATCCTATGTAGAAGAAAAAAGAACAATCCTATTTTAGTAGGTGAAGCAGGTGTTGGCAAGACTGCTATTGCTGAAGGTTTAGCACTAGATATTGTCTCAAACAGCGTTCCCGATATTATAAAAAATGCCGAACTATTTGCACTAGATATGGGTGCCTTAGTAGCAGGTACAAAGTATAGAGGGGAGTTTGAAAAGAGACTAAAAGGTGTGATGGATGAATTGAAATCACATCCTAACGCCATCCTTTTCATAGATGAAATTCATACACTAATAGGGGCGGGTGCAACAAGTGGAACTATGGATGCAGCTAACCAACTTAAACCTGCTCTGGCATCTGGTGAACTAAAATGTATGGGTGCTACAACTTATGCAGAGTATAGAAATGGCTTTGAAAAAGACAAAGCACTAAGTAGAAGATTTTCAAAAGTAGATATAAATGAACCTTCAATAAAAACAAGCTATCAAATTTTAAAAGGTCTAAAAAGTAGATATGAAGAACATCACGATATAAAATATACAAATGAAGCACTTCGCAGTGCAGTTGAGTTATCAAAAAGATATATTACAGATAGATTTTTACCAGATAAGGCTATAGATCTTATAGATGAAACAGCTGCCTCATTTCATCTTAAAAAAACCACAAGATCTAAAATAACTGCAACTGATATTGAAAAAACAATCTCTAATATTGTAGGAATTCAAAGTGCTAAAGTCAATAAAGATGAAACAATTGCCCTTTCAAGTTTAAATGATGATTTAAAAGTAAAAGTTATAGGACAAGAAAAAGCTGTTTTAGAAGTTAGCAAAGCTATTAAAATCTCAAAAGCTGGACTAACACCACCTAACAAACCAATAGCTTCATTTCTTTTTTCTGGACCTACCGGTGTAGGAAAAACTGAACTAGCTATTGCACTCAGTGATACTTTAGGTATAAACTTTGAGAGATTTGATATGAGTGAGTATATGGAAAAACATGCTCTAAGCAGATTAGTTGGAGCGCCTCCTGGTTATGTAGGTTATGAACAAGGTGGACTTCTCACTGAAGCCATTAAAAAACATCCATATAGTGTCTTACTACTAGATGAGATAGAAAAAGCTCATCCAGATCTGATAAATATACTTTTACAAATAATGGATAGTGCTACACTTACTGACAATAATGGCTATAAAGCAAATTTTCAAAATGTTATACTCATTATGACATCAAATATTGGAGCAACTGCCAGAAGTGTAATGGGATTTAACAAAGACTCTTCTCTTTCTCAAAATGAAGAATTAAAATCATTCTTTACTCCAGAGTTTAGAAATAGATTAGATAGCATTATAAATTTTGAGCAGTTAAGTGTCAAAACAATTGAAAATATCGCTATTAAATTTATAGCAGAACTTAATCAAGAACTTAAAAAGAAAAAAATCAGTGTCAATGTATCAGATAAAGCAATTAAACACTTAGCAGATAATGGATACTCTATAGAAATGGGGGCTAGACCACTTAAGAGATTTATTCAAGATAATATAACAAACAAACTAAGTGATGAAATCTTATTTGGAAAACTAAAAAATGGTGGAGAAGTTGAAGTTGATTTTGATAAAAAATTAACTTTAGCATTTAAAAAACTTGATACCGCAGCTAAATAAATATGAACTAAAATTTCCACATGCCAACGAAGCTAATGAAGATGGCATAGTTGCATGGGGAGGGGATTTAAACCCATCAAGATTAGTAAAAGCATATCTAGGTGGGATATTTCCGTGGTACTCTAAAGATGACCCTATAATTTGGTGGTCACCAAACCCAAGACTTATAATGGAATTAGATGATTTTAAATTAAGTAAATCACTCAAAAAGAGTATTAAAAAATTTAAGTATAAATTTGATACCAACTTTCTAGAAGTTATAACTAGATGCTCAACTAAAGAGAGAAAAGAGCAAAACGGAACATGGATACAAGAGGATATTATAGAAGCCTACAAGACTCTACATGATATGGGAATAGCACACTCAATAGAAAGCTATCAAGAGGAAAAATTAGTTGGTGGTTTATATGGTGTAGTTATAGGTAAAATATTTTGTGGTGAATCAATGTTTGCAGATAAAACAGATGCATCAAAATCAGCATACAGTGTCATGATAAAACATCTTAAAGAGTGGGGTTATGACTTTATAGATTGCCAAGTTCCAACAGATCATCTGAAAAGTCTAGGTGCAAAAGAGGTAACAAGAGACTATTTTTTAAATAGGTTAAATGAAGTAAAGATGGATAAAGTAGAACATTTTTGGGAAATAAATAATTCATTAATAAAAAACAATTAAGATAAAAAAGTTAAAAAGCAAAGAAAAAAGGTTAATAAAAAGACAAACTAGGCAGCGACCTACATTTCCACAGATGAAATCTGCAGTATTATCAGCGATGAGAGGCTTAG
>JAYELK010000163.1:0-33593 GCA_034717415.1 Campylobacterota bacterium
CCAAGGGTCTGTTACATTTAGTGCCAATTGAAAAAGTTCTTTAGTGATGGGAAGCTCCGATATTGATTTTAGATTTACATTGTAGCTGATTTTGGATTACCCACACTTTTTTAGAAGGAACCACTTTAAACAGGTAAATGACACATATGGGCATATTGTTGGAGATAAAGTTCTGCTATTTATTGCCAACCAACTTAAAACTATGAGAGAACATGTTGTCAGATATGGAGGGGATGAATTTATTATTATTTTTTCAAAAAATATAACGAAAAAAACTGCTTTAAGAAAACTAAATGAACTTAGAGAAGGTGTTGTCCATAAAAAATTAAAATCAAAAGATTTATCATTTAGAGTTAGTTTTTCATTTGGTGTTTGTGAATTTAAAGAGAATGACAACTTAACCTCTACTGTTGAGTTAGCAGATAAAAATATGTATGATGACAAGATAGAAATCAAAAAGAAAATTACCGGTATTTAAATTTATTAAAGACTTTTTAGATATAATCGCGAAATTTCAAATAGACAATTTCAAGGCGATTATATGTCAACAAACTCTTACGAACCACAAAATATAGAAAACAAATTTTACAAAATCTGGGAAGATAGAAAATACTTCGAAACAGATGGGAACAAAACCATCCAAGAAGAGGGAAAAAACTTCTCTATTATGATGCCACCTCCAAATGTTACAGGTCACCTCCATATTGGTCATGCACTTACATTTACACTCCAAGATATTATTACTAGATACAAAAGAATGGACGGTTACAAAACTCTTTGGCAACCCGGTACTGACCATGCAGGAATCGCTACTCAAAATGTTGTGGAAAAACAACTTCTAGCAGAGGGAACTACAAAAGAAGAGATAGGTCGTGAGGCATTTTTAGAGCGTGCTTGGGCTTGGAAAGAAGAATCTGCTGGAATTATGACAGAACAACTCCGTAAAATGGGAGTAAGTCCTGCTTGGGAGAGAGAACGGTTTACTATGGATGAGGGACTTCAAAAGTCCGTAAAAGAGGCTTTTGTTCATCTATATAATGAGGGTCTTATAGTTCGTGGTAACTACATGGTAAACTGGTGTACCCACGATGGTGCTTTAAGTGATATAGAAGTTGAACATGAAGATCATAATGGTAAATTTTACTATATGAAATACCCATTTGCAGATGGCAGTGGGCATGTGGAAGTTGCAACGACACGACCAGAGACATACTTTGGAGATACAGCAGTTATGGTTCATCCAGATGATGAAAGATACAAAGATATTATCGGTAAAAAAATCCGTCTTCCACTTCTAAGCCGTGAAGTTACCATCATCGCTGATACTCATGTTGATATGGATTTTGGAACAGGTGTTGTTAAAGTAACTCCTGCTCATGACCAAAATGACTACGAAGTCGGAAAAAGACATGATTTAGAATTTATCACTGTTTTTGATGAAAAAGGGATACTCAACGATTATGCAGGTGAGTTTAAAGGTTTGGAGCGTCTTGTGGCTCGTGACATCATTGTAAAACGCCTTGAAGAAGAGGGTTTTATGATTAAGATAGAAGATCATAAACATCAAGTCGGGCATTGTTACAGATGTAAAAATATCGTTGAGCCTTACATCTCTAAACAGTGGTTTGTAAGAAAGGAAGTAGGTGACAAATCAATCGAGAAAACAAATGCAGGTGAGGCTCAGTTCTTCCCTCCTCACTGGATAAACTCTTACAACTCTTGGATGGGTGATTTAAGAGACTGGTGTATCTCTCGACAACTTTGGTGGGGACATCAGATTCCAGTATTTTACTGTGATGATTGTGACCACGAATTTGCATCTCAAGAGGAACATCCAGAAACTTGCCCTAAATGTGCATCTAAAAATCTAACTCAAGATCCTGATGTTTTAGACACTTGGTTTAGTTCTGCTTTATGGCCTTTTTCAACTCTTGGATGGGGTCAAGGTGAATGGTGCGAAGCATCAGAGAGGGACAACCTGGGTTGTAATGGCGATGTTGAGATGGACAAACTTTTTCAATCAAATGATATGAAAGATTTTTATCCAAATACTCTTCTAATCACAGGTTTTGACATCCTTTTCTTCTGGGTAGCCAGAATGATGATGATGGGTGAAAACTTTAACGGACAACTTCCATTTAACCATATCTATCTACATGCCTTAGTTCGCGATGACAAAGGTGAAAAGATGAGTAAATCAAAAGGGAATGTTATAGACCCTCTTGATATGGTGAACAAATATTCTGCCGATATTTTAAGATTTACTCTTGCAATTAGTGCTGCTCAAGGTCGTGATATTCGTATGAGTACAGAGAAGTTAGAACAAAACCGTAACTTTACCAACAAACTTTACAACGCTTCTAAATACTTACAAATGAATGCAGAGACTTTCCCTGATATGAAAAAATTCTGTTTACAAAGTGACCTTGGAAAGTATATGGCATCTCGCCTTAACTTCGCAACAAAAGAGGTTCGTGCTAACCTAGAAGAGTATAAGTTTAATGATGCCGCTTTAGTTATGTACAAATTTCTTTGGAATGAGTTTTGTGACTGGGGTATTGAACTAAGTAAAGCTGATAAAGGCTCGATTATAGAACTTGGAGCAATCTTCAAAGAGGCTATGAAACTTCTTCATCCATTTATGCCGTTTATTACAGAGTATCTATACCATGAGCTTTCAGGAACGACTTTAGAAGATAGTGAATCTATCATGATTATGAGTTACCCAACTAAAACTAAGAAAAGAAAAGAAGAGGCAAAATTTGAAATTATTATGGATGCTATTGTATCTATCAGAAGAGCAAAAGTTCTTGTTGATTTAGCTAACCAAAAGATAGAAAAAGCTTTTGTTAAGATTGATGGTATTAGCGATAAAGATAAAACAATGATGTTGCCATTTATAACCAGACTTGCAAAAGTTGAAGTACTAGAGTTTACAGAGACAAAAATAGAAAACTCTGTAAGTGATATTGCCGATTTATGTGAGAGTTTCATCCCAACTGACTCTATTGATTTAAGTTCTATCATCGCCAAACTTACAAAACAAGATGAAAAACTACAAAAAGAGATAGGAAAACTAAACGGCATGCTAAGCAATGAAAGATTTGTAGCAAATGCACCCCAAGATGTTTTAAAGAAAAATCACCTAGCACTAGCAGATGCAAAAATAAAGCAAGAAAAAATTTTAGAGCAGTTAAGCTCACTAAAGGGTTAGATAGTTGTTTGATCTAAAAAAATACTCATCAAAAAATATAAAAAATGATATTTTATCTGGTTTAGTTGTTGCGGTTGCTTTAGTCCCAGAAGCCGTTGCTTTCTCATTTATAGCAGGTATTAGCCCGATTGTAGGGTTGTATACTGCTTTTATTTTAGGTCTTGTTACTGCTCTTATTGGTGGTAAAGCAGGGATGATTTCAGGTGCCACGGGTGCTGTTGCTATTGTTCTTGTTGGTCTTAGTCTTAAAGCAAACACTCTTTTATCTGCACAAGGTTTAGATGCAGATGCCATTACTATGGGAGTTTTACACTATATCTTACTCGCGACAATAATAGCTGGAGTTATCCAAATAGCTATCGGTTCTTTAAAGCTTGGTAAGTTTATTCGCCTTGTTCCTATTCCTGCTATTCATGGTTTTGTAAATGGTCTAGCTATCGTTATAGCAACATCACAGTTTAAATTTTTAGAGAATCAAGGCTATATAATGTATGCACTTATAGCATTGACTATGTTCATTATGTATGCACTTCCTAAACTGACTAAGGCTATACCTGCTGGACTTGTAGCTATTATTGTATTGACATTGGGTGTATATTTCACACATGCAAACACTCTACTGCTTAGTGATTTAGCAGATATGAGTCAATTTGCAGGACAACTTCCTCAGTTTATAATGCCTCAAAATATTCTTAGCCTTGATGCCATCATAATGGTACTTCCTTACTCTATTATTGTTGCTCTTGTAGGTGTTATTGAATCTCTTCTTACTCTCTCTGTTTTAGATGAACTTAGCAATACTCGTGGTTCTGCCAACAAAGAGTGTATCGCTCAAGGAACTGGAAATATAGCATGTGGATTCTTTGGTGGTATGGCTGGTTGTGCTATGATTGGACAATCTATAATCAACTATACTTCTGGTGGTATCGGAAGACTTTCATCTTTTGTTGCTGCTGTTGGACTTATAATCTTAGTAGTATCCCTAAGTGGTGTTTTAAATGCTATCCCCGTAGCTGTCTTAGTTGGAATTATGTTTATGGTTAGTATTGGTACATTTGAGTGGTCAAGCTTCTCGAGACTAAACAAAATGCCTCGTACTGATGCCTTTGTAATGCTTACAGTTACTATTATCACAGTTGTTGAAGATTTAGCTATAGCAGTTATTGTAGGTGTTATCATCTCTGCTCTTGCTTTTGCATGGAAACATGCGAAAATCTTTTCTCATACTCATGTTGAAGAGGATGGAACAAAAGTTTATGAGCTTGATGGTCCACTCTTTTTTGGTTCTGCTTCAACATTTGGAGATAACTTTGACATTCCAAATGACCCTCCAAAAGTAGTAATCGACTTTAAAGAGGCTAGGGTTATGGATGCAAGTGGAGTTGAAGCGATTGATACTATCACTAAAAAATATGAAGATGCCGGTAAAAACCTACTTCTTCGCCACCTTAGTGAAGATTGCAAACGAATACTAAAAAAAGCTGGACCTCACTGTGCATACGAAGAAGATGATCCAACTTATAAGGTTGCATTTAACTACTAAAAAATCTATGGCATGTAAGAATCAATTCTACATGCCACAATCTAATTTTTTCTAACTACTATAAAACTCTCTGGTCTTTTAGATCTATACTTTGGCATACTTTGACCTATACTTGCATTTAAATAGGTAGGGTCAGCTATGACAAACTCTCTTGAACCAGACTTAACGCTATCGCCTTGCATCGGAACATATAGGGCTGTAGCCATATGGTCTTTATATTTTACTCCGACCACACCTACACCAAAAAGTTCTTTTATAAGGTATGAAAAAAGCACTGCTCTATCTTCACAGTCAGATTTTTCATAGTAGAGTGTCTCCTGTGCAAACATCACTTTTTCTCTGCCAAACTGTTGATCATCTCTCTCATACTTAAAAGATTTTTGAACAAAATGAAGGACAAAGTTCATGGCATCACTCGCCTTTTTCCCATCAACAAATTTTTTAAGTCCCATAGCAATACCGGCATAAGTTCGACTTTCAATTGGAGCATTGAAAAATGTATCATAATCTGCTTGTGGATATGTAGCCATAAAATCTATCAAATTTTGATTAAACTGATAATCTATACTATAACTATTTCCAAACTCTTTAAATAACAACGACTTATTTTTTATATTTGGTTCAAACAAAGGAAGTTTATCAAGAGATAGATCCAATGGCTTATCTGCCCCAGGATAATTTTGCTTATATGAGTAGAGTCTTCCAACACTACCTTTAGCATAGTTGGCAACTACATAAAATTTCTTTTTAGAAAAACTATAGTTTGGAGTTGAATATATAATCTTTTTACAATAGTGCATCAAAATAACATGTTTTTTAGCAAGTCCTATCTTTACAGCATAACCCATCTTGTTAAAGATAAACCAACTTAGTAGTTTTGAGTTATCCTGATTGTTAAAAACGGAGTCTGAGATTTTCAAAACTAAGAGATATTTTCCCCAGTCATTAAGCTTCATTACCCTACTTACATCAACAATATCACTGATAAACTGCTCATAATCACTCGATGCTGCACTATCAAAAAAGTTCCCGATTCCTTTTTGATTTTGAGGATAAAACTTTGCACTCTTAATTTTACTCGGCACATCAAAGCCAAGAGTTGAACCAAAAAAATCAAAACTAATATCTTTTTTTACAACCTTGAGTGTCTCTTTTGGTTTAACTACTTTTTTGGGTTTTATTATAGGTGTAACAACTATAACTTTTTCCTTAGGTTCAACCTTTTTCACCTCTGGCTTTTTAACTTCTACCTTTTTTGGCTCAATCGGTTTTGGTTCAACTTTTTTTGGTTCTGGTTTTTTAATTTTAGGCGTAACTTTTGGAAGAACTATAAATTTTTGAACTGGTTTTGGTTCTACGAGCTTAATCTTTTTAATTTTTATACTAACTTTAGGACCAACACTTTTGATTTTTTTAGGTTTTGCAGAAGCTATCTTTTTTGGCTTAGGCTTTTCATACAGATCAACACCTTGATCTGCCATATAAGCTTTCCACTCTGCTTTTAGATACTTGTTAAAAGCATTGTCTCTTTCATCTTTGTATTTTGCAAAAGACTCAGCTTGAGAGTGTTTAAACTCTTCAAATGATTGAGCAGATAAAAGAGTCCCACTAAGTAAAACTACTAAACTAAAAAGGCCACACAGCTTGAACAATTTTTGTTCCCCATCCTTGTTTTGTTGCACGATCTACATCTCCCTCTGTTTTATAAAGAATTCTGGCATCACTTATCTTTGATGAATCAATTGTATTGTATTGGTCTATATCATATGGACGGATTACCCCACTAAGCTGTATAATCTGCTTTTGGTCATCTACTAAAATCTCTCTTTTTCCGGCAATAAAATAGTTTCCGTTTTGCAATACTTTTATAACTCTAGCAGATACTGTAGTAGTAAATGAAGCATCTTTAGTAGCACTACTCTGCCCCTTAAACCCACTTTTTGAACTGCCACTAAAACCTATATTGGTAACACCATTCAGAGTAGAAACAATTGAATCAACCGATGAATTAGTACCACTACCAGTAAATGTTCCACCACCTAAAGATGAACTGTCATCCTCACTAAGCTGCTTAGCTCCACTGTTAGAACTTTGTGCAGTTTCAGATATAACAACCCTAACTATATCATTGGCATGCATAGCCTTATGGTCTGAAAAGAGTGGATTATCACCCTGCCCAAAAATACTACCTGTTGAAGTATAATCTTTTCTATCTTCAAGTGCCGGCATCTGCTCCACATAAACAGGAGGCTCAAAAGCTATCTCCGGATCGGTAAGATTGGCTGTACACCCAGTTAAAAATAGTATAACATAGATTGGCACTAAAGTAATTAAAATTCTTTTTATCATCATTATCTCTCACTTATTTAGTTATAATACTAGCAAAAATAGTTCCAAGGATAGTTATGAATTTAAGAGAAACAATTAATCAAGATCTAAAAAATGCGATGAAAGCAAAAGAGACAAAAAAGAGAGATGCTCTTCGCCTCTTAACAAGTGCTTTTAAACAGATAGAAGTAGATGAAAGAAAAGAGTTAAGTGATGATGATATAATTAAAATTATACAAAAACAGGTAAAAAGCAGAAACGATTCTATAACTCAATATAAAAAGGCAGATCGCGATGATCTGATGCAGATAGAACTCGATGAGATAGCTTTCTACATACCATACTTACCCACGCAGCTAAGTGATGATGAATTAAACTCTGCTATAAAAGAGATTATCACTAAAGTTGGAGCAACAACTATGAAAGATATGGGAAAAGTTATGGGCATGGCTTCTAAAGAGTTAGCAGGAAAAGCTGATGGAAAAAGAATCAACGGAGTTGTAAAAACTCTTTTGGGTTAACAACATCCTCGTTCCCACGCTATGCGTGGTAACGCATACTAACCAAATTTCAGTTTTTTAAGAGCTTCTTCTTCGTTATCCTGACGCATCAAAGACTCTCCAACCAAGAAAGCATCAACACCAGCCTTGCTTAAATCCTCAAGCTGTCCATGCTCATAGATCCCACTTTCTGCAACTATAATTTTACCATTTGGTATGAGAGGAATCAAATCATAACAGAGATTCATATCCATCTCAAAAGTTTTCAAATTTCTATGATTTATCCCTATGATGTCACTACCTGCATAAATAGCTTTTGTTAAGTCTGATTTATCGTGTACCTCAACCAAAGCTTCCATCCCTAAGTGTCTTGTATAACCTAGAAGTTCTCTTAACTCCTTTTTACTCAAAGCTGCTGCTATAAGAAGAATAAAATCTGCACCATAAACAACTGCTTCAAGTATCTGATATTTTGAAACTATAAAATCTTTTCTCAATAGTGGAATACCCACATATCTTCTAATCTCACTAAGATAGTCCAGTGAACCTTGAAAAAAGTGAGGTTCTGTAAGAATAGAGATAGCACTAGCCCCTCCTTTTTCATAATGCTGTGCAATTGCAACAGGATCAAAATCTTCACGAATTACACCCTTTGATGGAGAAGCTTTTTTTACCTCAGAAATAATTCTATATGGATCTTCCTCTGTGGCTTGAAGATATGGCACTACATCTCTTGGAGCTCTGGCATTATAAGCTAGTGAACGACCTAACCAATCAAGGGAAAAGTTTTTCTCCCTTTTTTTTAAATCTTCTTTTGTTTTCTTTATAATATCATCTAAAATCATTTTCTGTTTTTACCTTTTTTCATATTAAGTTTCATACATTTTTTTATATCTTTGAAATGAGAAAGAACCTCTTTATCATCTCCTCCCTCTAGCTTTAGAACTCTTTGTATTATTTTATATGCTTTTTTACACTCTCCCAGTTTATAATGACCCCAAGCTAATGAGTCAAGATAAAATGCAGAGTTTGGCTCGATTTTTAAAGCCCTTTTAACATACTTCATACCCTCTTTAACATCTATCCCATGGTCAATCATAAGATAACCAAAGTAATTTAGATAGGGTGGATTTTCTGCTAGCAGAGTCACTTTTTTAAGTTTTTTCATAACTCTTTTTTGCATCTCGTTATCATTTTTATCTTGGGAACTCTCATACTCAAAGATTGCACTCTGACCTAAATAATTTATATCACCGGTTTTAGTATAAAGTTTATCTGCCAATGGAAAAGCTTTTTTATAATTTTTTGCATTCATATAGAGTTGTAAGAGAAGTTCATCATCACCGCCACCCTCTTCTAAAAAGCCCATAAGTTTTATATACTCTTTTTTATATCCATAAATTTGAATGATTTTTTGTACAATTCTATCATCTGGATGAAACTTATAAAATCTCAGATATATAGACAAAAGACCATCAATACTGTTTTCATTGCTATAAAATCCTATCAACCTCATACAGATTAACCTTGAACAACCATGAACCCTTGTGTGTGTCTCCAACTGTGCAATTGCATCTTTTTTTCTTTGCAAGTTTACATAGAGAACAATCGACATTTTGTCTAAAACTTTTTCATTATAGTTTTGTGCATAAGCACTCTCAAGATATTTTACTGCAGTATCAAACTTTTTCAGTTTTACATATATATCACTAACTAAGATATAATCATCAACCTCGTTTGAGACCTTAACAAGTTCTAAAGCTAGTTTTTTTGCATCTTCTAACTTTCGTAACTCCATAAGAGCGATAATTTTGATACGAACCAAGATAAAATCATCTAATCTGCCCTCTGTTACCTCATCTATCTTTTTAACTACAAAGAGAGTTTTCTTGGCAGCCAAAGAGTTTTGAAGGGAACGATATAGGTACTCTTTTTTATCTGATTTTTCATAAAGTTTATTAAATATAGTGGATGAAGAGTTATAGTCTTTTAGCTGCTCAGCTCTTAGGGCAAAGAGGATATAGGCATCTTCTTCTTCAAATACTTTTTGATTTGCTTTTATCTCTTGTGGGGGTTTTACTTCACCAATACATCCACTAAAAATCAACACTAAAGCCAAATAAAAAAATATTTTAAACATCTTCATTCCCTGTTATAATCCCTGGACACTCTAATTTTAACTCATCAACTCTTGTTTTATAATAATCCCAAAAAGGAAATGTTTTACACTGCAAAGGTCTCGCATCATAAATTTTACAGCCATTTGACTCTCTATCGTAAAAGATACATTCATAAGAGTCATTATACTTTAACTCTTTTATAGAGTACTTATACATTTTTTTAAAAAGATAGTTTGATACAAAATCTCTAATATCTAAGTTTAGTAACTCGGCAATTTTTTCAATTTCACCTTTTGTAACATATATATATCCACTCTCTCCTGTGCAACACCGACCTTGGCATGTAAAACAAGCTGAGGCATCAAAACCATAGGAGTAACCATCTTTTTTTATTACATTTGACATTTTATACTTTGTGTTTTAGCTTTTTTATAAATTTCTTGTGCTTTTTTTGAAAACTCATTCCCATCAAAACTGATAAAAGGTTCCCATACTTTCATAAGAGATGCAGAACTGTTTCTGGCATGTATCATTACAAGTGAAGCAACTCTATCAACTTTTGAGTGAACAAACTGAACATCTATGGCTCTTAATTTTACTCTATCTAGTTCTGCACAAATCAGACCAAACTGAGAAGCATCATAACAAAAAATAAAATGAGCTTTTGGCTTTAAAACCCTTGATACCTTTTTAAAAAAGTCTCTTAATGGTAAGTTGATATTATACCTTGCATTAAATAACATCTCATTATCACTCTTTGTAACTCCCTCGGGATAAAAGGGAGGGTTAGAGATAATATAGTCATATTTCACATTCTCATCCAACTCTATAAAATCAGATTTGTGAAGTTTATACTCTATCTTATTTACTCTTGCATTTATAGTTGCATACTCTACAAAAACCTCTTGCTTTTCTACGGCTTCAAGTTCTACTTTAAGATTATCTCTTGCAACTAATAAACCTACAATTCCACAACCAGCACCCACATCTAAAACCCTACCCTTAGGTTTAAAAGAAGATATAAAATCATATAAAAACAGTGAATCACTGTTGTAACAATATCCTGAGTTTGGTTGGTATAGTATCAAATTATTTTCTAAATCGCTTAAAAACTTTTCCAAAATCTACATAAGCTTTGCATGAAGTATCTTCAAACTCATAACCCTCTTTTGAGAAGTCACCCTGCTTGTCATATTTGGAATTTTCTAACTTATAAACTTTTGCTTTTAAATCATCTGGATAAACTATTACATAGTATTTTACTTTCTCTTTTTCATAGGTATCAAACTTATAATTTTCATCTCTTTTAGCAGTAGATTTAGATATAACTTCAACTATTATTTCTGGAGCTTTTGTGATATAAGCATCATGTGGTTCATCGCAAATAAGCACTATATCTGGTCTTAAAACGGTGCTATTACTTAGTTTCCAATCCTCTTCACCTAAAACCAAACACTTCTCACATTCATCTATGTATTCCCCAAGTTCTCTAGCTATTGCATAAGCGATAGCTTGATGATTTATCATTGGTGATGGGGACATAGATATAGGATAACCATCATAAAGTTCCCACTCACCTTTCCACTCTTTATAATCAGCATAAGTATAACTTGGTAAATATTCCTTAGCTCCCATAATAATCCTTTAGTTTTAAGATATAATTTTAACATTATATCTTAAAAGGAACTAACACTATGATAATAATACCTGCACGCTTAGCATCAACTAGATTTCCACAAAAAGTTTTAGCAGATATTGGTGGTTTACCTATGGTTGTAAGAACTGCCAAAAGAGTGGCTCACTTAGATAGAGTTGTAGTAGCATGTGATGATGAAGAGATTATTTCCACATGCCAAGCCCACGGTATAGAAGCTATGCTCACCTCTACAACTCACAAAAGTGGAACAGACCGTATAAGTGAATGTGCAAAAATTTTAAAACTTAATAATGACGAACTTATCATAAATGTTCAAGCAGATGAGCCATTTATAGAACCAGAAGTAGTCCAAGCACTGATAAACAGACTAAAAACCCTTCAAAGCAAAGGTGAAGATTTTATTATGGGAAGTTGCTACAATGCTATAAATGCAGAATCTGCCCAAGATGCAAACCTTGTAAAAGTAGTTTTAGATGATGATGATAATGCCATATATTTTTCCCGTTCACTCATACCATATAACCGTAGTGGAAGAGCAACTTACTTTGGACATATCGGTATCTATGGATTTAGTAACAAAAGTTTAAAAGAGTTTTGTAACTTAAATGATGCACCCATAGAAGACATAGAAGGATTAGAACAACTTCGAGCAATCTACCATCAAAAGAAAATCACAATGATAAAAGTTGCAAGTACAGGTTTTGGGATAGATACTAAAGAAGATTTAGATAGAGCAATAGAGATTTTTCTCTAGCAAAAGTCCATATTTTAAGACTTTCAAGTCTCCTTAACACACTTCTAATCTACACCAATGAATCTAAAAAGGTACAGCAATACTTCAACTTGTATTCTTAAATATAGATTTGAGTAGATACATACTACTTAAACAACTCAGAATGACTACCTACTCTAGTAAGTGCTAATTCTAGTATATCGTTTTCTATGCGATATATAAGCAATAAGTCTGGTTTTATATGACACTCTCTACATCCCAAATAATTACCTACAAGCTTATGGTCTTTATATGCTGCTTCTAATGTTTCAGCATTAACCAACTTTTCAATCACCTCTTTTAATAATAATTTATTTGGCTTTGTTAGCTTCTTGTAGTCTTTTTTAAAACTGCTAGTGCGAAACAGAGTGTACATCAGCTATCTAACTCATCAAATAAGGTATCTACAGAGTTGAAGCTTTTACCTTTTTTTACATATAGTTCGTCTAATGCTGTTTGTGTCTCTTTTGTAGGTATCTTCACATCAAACGGTAGTCCTTTGTTTAAGACTATCATGTTGTTAAATACACTTATAGCTTGAGAATAACTAAGCCCTAAACTGGCAAGTATATCTTTAGCTTGATAATAATTATTCTCTTCTACTCTTATGGTCGTTTGTGTTTTCATGGTGGCAACCTTACTGTTTGATAGACACCATTATATCCCAAATAACATACATTTTCAATAGTTCCATAATTTTAATGAACCGTATCGTTTTTCAGCTAGAATAAAAACAAGAAGATTTACAAAGAGCGACAGAGATTTTTCTTTAATTAAAAGAGTATGGCTTATGAAGCGATGATGACTTACAATACAAATGAAGAACGAAAAGAAAAAACGAAAGAAAATAAAATAATAAAAGTTATGAGAAGAGGTTTCGTAAAAAATGAGGTTCAAGCCTTTAAAAAAGGCTTGAAAGATAGAGTGTTAAAACTTAGATATTATCACGAATGTCTAAATCAGAAACTAGTTTCATGTAAGCATCTTTTTGTGTTCTTTTGAAGTACTTCATAAGACGGCGACGCTGACCAACTAATTTTAATAGACCAAGTCTTGATGCGTGATCTTTTTTGAAAACTTTTAAGTGTTCAGTCAGTTCTGAAATTCTCTCTGTTAATAATGCAATTTGAACTTCACTTGAACCAGTGTCACTTTCATTGCGTCCGTATTTTGCTACAATTTCTTGTTTTTTAGCCGAATCTAAAGCCATAATAGCCTCCTGAATGGTATAATAATCTAACATCTATACGATTATTGTATAAAAGTTGAATTGGAATTTTAGCGAAACTTTTCTTTAATTTCAACCATAACCCCACTAAAATTCAACTTCTTTGGATATAATCTAGCTTCTAAAAAAAATATAAAGTATAAACATGTTAATAACTCGTGCTAGTGAATACGCAATACTCTCTTTAATCGTTTTATCAAAAGAAGATTCTCCAATGGATAGTGAAACCCTCTCAAATCAACTCTCCATACCTAAAAGTTTTTTAGCAAAAATTCTACAAGCTTTAGCTAAAAATGATATTTTAAAATCATACAAAGGTGTTAATGGTGGCTTTGTTCTGCTTAAAAATCCAAAAGATATAAATATGCTTAAAGTTATGTCAGCAGTTGAAGGAAAAGCTCCAACTGTATTTGATTGTTCTCCATCCATAACTTCATGCCCATCTGATAAGGCTAATCTCTGTTCTTTATGGCCATTTCTACATAGACTTCAAGGTAAAATAGATTCATTCTTGGCAGATTTAACACTCTCTGACCTGCTAGAAGAGTAGGCATAGGACTTTTTTTGGCAAGAAAACTCACAATAAGACAGCAGATTGGCACAACTCTAAACTTTCTTCTTGGACAAAAAGATCTAAGTGTAGTAGTCTTTGTAATGGCTATTTTAGCTATTATTATAGTACCTCTTCCCTCAGAATTACTTGATGTTTTACTTACAGCTTCAATGGCACTGGCAGTCTTAATTCTTCTTATCTCTTTGTATGTTCCAAAGCCAACAGACTTAACAACTTTTCCAACCCTTATCCTTATACTTACTCTATTTAGACTATCTCTCAATATAGCAACTACTAGAATGATTTTAAGTCATGGGCATGAAGGAACACAAGCTGTTAGTAGCATCATTACAAGCTTTGGGGACTTTGTTGTCGGTGGAAACTTTGTTATCGGTATCATAGTTTTTTCTATTCTTGTTCTCATAAATTTTATGGTTATTACCAAGGGTGCTACAAGGGTTGCAGAGGTTGCTGCTCGCTTTACACTTGACTCCATGCCTGGTAAACAGATGGCAGTAGATGCAGACTTAAATGCTGGACTCATAGATGATGCTGAGGCAAAACAGCGTCGTGCTGAAATCCTCCAAGATGCAAACTTTTATGGTGCTATGGATGGTTCTTCTAAATTTGTTAAAGGTGATGCAGTTGCCGGTATTATTATCACTCTTATAAACATTATTGGTGGATTTCTTATAGGTGTTTTTCAGTATGATATGACAGTTTCAGAGAGTGCATCAACATTTACACTCTTAACTATCGGTGATGGTTTGGTTGGTCAAATTCCGGCACTTATCATCTCTACTGCTACGGGTATTATGATTACTCGTTCATCTGGAGATGGCGATAACTTTGCAGAGGGAACAATCAACCAAATGATGGGAAATGCAAAAATCATGATGATTGTCGGCTTTATTATGATGCTTTTTGCTTTAGTTCCAGGTCTTCCTACTGCTTCAATGGGATTTGTTGGTCTACTCTTTGGAATTTTAGGTTGGTCAGTTTACAAATATGAAAGAGGTGAACTTAGCATACTTGATGTAGACAATATTTTAAGCAAAAAAACTCCCCAGCAACAAGAGCAGGAAAAAGACTCTGCCAAACCAAAAAAATCTAATGAAGAGATAGCAAAAGAGGAAGAGAGTGCCTTAGAAGATATACTAAAAGTTGAGATGCTAGAACTCACCCTTGGTTATCAGTTAATTCGTTTAGCAGACTCCTCACAAGGTGGGGATCTGCTAGAGAGAATTCGTTCTATGAGAAGAAAAATAGCATCTGATTTTGGATTTCTTATGCCACAAGTCAGGATAAGAGACAACCTACACCTACAGCCTCAACAATATCAGATTTTATTAAAAGGTATCTCAATCGGTGAAGGCTCAATCATGCCTGATAAATTCCTTGCTATGGATAGTGGAATGGCAACGGGAGAGGTTAAAGGAGATGCAACGAAAGAACCTGCTTTTGGACTTGATGCTCTCTGGATTTCACCGGAGCAAAAAGAGGATGCAATTATCAACGGTTATACGGTTGTTGATCCTGCAACTGTTATCTCTACTCATATGAGTGAGCTTGTAAAACAAAATGCAGAAGATCTACTTACTCGTCAAGAGGTACAAACTTTAGTAGATAAAATCAAAAATGACTTTCCTGTTATCGTTGATGATGTACTGAAAGTTGCAAGCATCGGTCTAATTCAAAGAATATTAAAAGCTCTTTTACATGAAAAAATTCCATTAAAAGATATGCTAACGATTTTAGAGACTATTGCAGATATAGCAGAGTTTACAAAAAATGTTGATGTTATAACTGAACAAGTTAGAGCTAAACTATCTCGCATTATTACACAGATGTATTCTAGTGAAGATGGGGTCATAAGACTTCTAACCTTTGATACAAATTCTGAACAGATGATGCTAGAAAAATCTCAGGAACAAGATGGAACAAGAAACTTAACTCTAAATGTTGGTGAGATAAATGCTCTTATCCAAGCAACAAGTACCAAAGCAGCAGAACTTCTTCAAAAAGGTGTCTCGCCAGTTGTCATTATAGTTGACCCACAGCTTCGTCGTGGTGTAGCAGAAATTTTTGAGAGATTCTCTCTTGATGTTGTTACACTTTCACATGCCGAGATAGATTCCAGTGCTTCGTTTGAAGTAATGGGTTCAATTACGATAGAGTAAAATTTAAGGAAAATAAAAATATGAAAAGAACAATCCACCATCTATCTCACATCGATTTAGATGGATATAGCTGTCAACTGATAATGAAATTTACACCATATAAGATTTTTAACTACAATGCAAACTATGGAGCAGAGGTTAGACAAAAACTTGAAATGATTTTAGAAAATATAAAAACATCAAAAGAGAGTTCTCTAATTTTAATCACTGATTTAAACCTGACTGCTGATGAATCAAGATGGCTAAACGGTGAAGTAAAAAATCAGAATGACCAAAAACAAGATATAAAAATCACTCTACTTGACCATCATGGTAGTGGAGAATCCAGTGCAAATAAATATGAGTGGTACTATCTTGATACAGCTAGATGTGCAACAAAAATTACTTATGATTATGTAAAAGAACATTTTGAATTTAACGAGCCATCTTGGATGAATAAGTTTGTAAGCGTAGTAAATGCTGTTGATTTATGGAAACAAGAAGAGGTAGAAAACTTTGAGTATGGTAAAGTTTGCATGAGACTTGTAAATGAAACAAGAGAGTTAAATCGTGTTATGTTTGCAAACGAAGACAACAACTATAAACTATCACTTCTACTTGAAGCAACTAAACTCTTAGATGAAGATAATGCTCCAATTAGACTTGATGAAAAAATACATCTACTTAAAAAAGAGTTTTTTAAAATAGATAAAAATAATACACTTGATAATTTAGCAACTAAGTTCGTTGTTAATCTTTTAGGTAAAAAAAGAAGTACAAATACCATCTATTACAAAGGGTATAGAGGATTTTTAAGCTATGGCGTTGGAAATACATCTATCATAGGTAATGGCTTTTTACTAGCCTATCCTGAGTATGATTTTATAGTTGATGTAAGCTACCGTGGAACTATGAGTCTTAGAGCAAACAATCAAGTTAGTGTCTCTCAAATCTCTAAAGAGTGGGCAAACGGTGGTGGACATCCAAATGCTGCCGGTGGTAGAATTATTGGTTTTAAAGAACAGTACCGTTATGACAGAGTAAAAAAACAGATAGAAAAAATCATAAATGATAAAGAGGCTGTTGCTGGAGATTTAGAATATAAAAAAGAGGACTAATATTTTGCACATGCCATGGCATGTGCAAAGGTAATCAATTATTGGCAAAATACCTCTCAATACCATCAGCCAAACCAAGAGCTAATTTTTTCTGATATTTTCTATTTACCAATCTTTTTGCTTCTTTAGGATGAGAGATAAAACCAACTTCTACTAAAACAGCCGGCATTTGAGCGCCGACTAAAACCCAAAATGGACCCTCTCTTACTCCACCATCTTTTACATTTTTATAGCTTCTATTTAGTGAGCCTAACATTCCTCTTTGCAAATCTATTGCTAATTTATTTGATGCCAAAATTTTATGATGATTTAAAAAATTTAAAAAACTCTCTTTTCCATATCTGTTCATATCACTCATATCAGCCGAATTCTCTTTTGCAGCTACACTTGTAGCCTTGCTAGAACGAGACTTAGCAAGAAAATAGCACTCGATTCCATGCACTTTTTTTGCATTTCTTTTATTTACTGCATTGGCATGTATAGAGACAAATATATCTGCCTCTTTTTTATTTGCATACTCTGTTCTACTACTGAGTTTTACAAATCTATCACTGCTTCTACTCATATAGACTCTATATCCACGACTATTTAAAATCTTTTTTACCTCATTTGCAATTTGAAGAACCACTACTTTCTCTCTATATCTTCTATATCCAACTGCACCGGGATCTCTACCACCATGACCGGCATCTATAACTATTACTTTATTTCTATCAACCCTCAATGGAGAGGTAATTTTCTCTTTACTCTTGGCATGTGAATATTTTTTAGAAGTTGTTTGAATATTTATCATTAACTGACTCAACTCTTTTTTAAATGATATTTTTAATTTTTTAGAATTTTCAATTACAAGTCGAAGAGTATTTGGTTTGTATTGAGCCAATTTAATTCTTTTTATGCCACTTTTTCTTAAATTTTGAGATTTAGAAAGCATAGAGGCATGAATATCAAAAACATATCGATACTGTTTTTTAGTTGAATCATAGAGAGTAAAATAATTTATCTGTTTTGGAGTTAATTTTTTATCAAATTTTAGAACAAGCCTACCATCTCTCCATCTTACCGATTTAAGTTTATGAGAAGATTTAACTCTAATCTTACTCTTTTTTGTTGATTTAGTTATAGATTTTGATTTGGGTGCTTTATATGAAGCTTTAGGCTTAAGAGTTAAAAGTTCGTTAGAATATTGTGAAATATCTATGTGAAGTCTTTTTCCACTCTTAACAATCCCCTGCAGTGAGCGATATTTAAGTTTTGAATCTTCAGACATAATAGCACGAAGATAGAGATTTTTGTAATCATTATATGCACGAAATTGATTACTTTTACTACCATTCTTCATAAAGCCGTCGGCTCTCTTTAAAATTTCACTATCGCTTAGGGCATATAGAGAAAGTACAAGTAGTAAAAGCAGTGTTACAAGGCGAAACATTTAGTTCTTATTCGCCTTTCGTCAATTTGTCCATCAACTCTTTTACAGAGATTATTTTATCTAATCTATATCCATTTGTACCAGAGAAAAAGAGACCTGTTTCTAGGTTACCGTTATAAGCATCACTAAGTCTATCTGCTATACAAAAACCAACCACTTTAGCCTCTTCGCCACGCTTACAAGGAGCCACACAATTAGAGATACACTTGATAGCAGGACCTTCTCTCTTTTGGACTAATTCTGTTAAGTTTGTTTTTATACCTTGAGCCGGATATCCAACAGGAGAACCCATTAGTTGAATATCTTCTTTTTTTGCATCTAAAAGAACTTGTTTAAAGTTTTTATGTGCGTCACATTCAAAAGTACCGATAAAACGAGTTCCCATCTGAACTGCACTTGCACCAAGAGCCATCATCTCTTCTATATCATTTTTATCCCAAACACCACCGGCAGCTATAACTGGGATTCCACCCCAAAGCGCAGCCTCTGCAACGACAGGAGCAACCAAATTTTCTAACTGATTTTCCTCTTTTTTACAATCTTCATAGCTAAAACCTTGATGTCCACCACTTTTTGGACCCTCTAAGACAACTGCATTTGGAAGTCTGTTGTATCTTTTTTGCCATCTTTTACAGATAATTTTAAGTGCTTTAGCAGATGAAACGATTGGAACAAGAGCTACATCTGGGTAACCCTCTGTAAACTCAGGCATGTTAGTAGGAAGTCCGGCACCTGTAATTATAATATCTATACCAGACTCACATGCATCTCGTACAACACGACCATAATCATTTATAGCATAGAGAACATTTGCTGCTAAAGGTCTGTCTCCACTTATCTTTCGTGCATTTTTAATAATGGCATCAAAACCCTCTTTTGAATAAAAATTTTTCTCTGTAAATGGTCTGCCATCTATAAGTTTCTTTGCATAACTTTTGTTATCATAATAGCCAGTACCAACTGAACTTATCACACCTAAACCACCCTCTTTTGATACAGTCCCAGCAAGTTGATCCCAACTAATCCCAACACCCATACCACCTTGAACAATAGGCTTTTCTATAACATATTTACCAATTTTAAAAGACTCAAAACCCATCTACTTAACCTTTAACTTTGCAAATTTTCTTTTTCCGACTTGAAGCACATACTCACCTGCTGAGAGTTGCAACTGCATATCAGATATTTTCTCTTGGTCTATTTTAACAGCACCTTGCTTAATATCTCTTCTAGCTTGAGAAGTTGATGGCTCAATGTTACAATCTACCAATGCTTTTGCTATCCAAACCTCTCCATCACAACTAAACTCGGCAATATCTGTTGGAATTTGACTTTTTGTGTGAAGATTATCAAATGCCTCTTTTGCAATTTTTGCTTTAAATTCATCATGAAACCTTGTTGTAATTTCCAATGCCAAATCTTCTTTAACTTTTTTAGGATGAAGAGAACCATCTTCAACACCACTTTTTAGTCTAGCTATTTCATCTAAAGATTTTGTACTAAGAAGTTCAAAATATCTCCACATTAGTTCATCTGATATACTTAAAACTTTTCCAAACATATCATTTGCTTTATCTGCTACACCTATATAGTTACCTAAAGATTTACTCATCTTTTGTACGCCATCAAGACCCTCTAAAATAGGCATCATTAGTACAGCTTGTTGCTTTTTAACATTGTAAGTTTTTTGCAGTTGACGACCCATAAGAAGATTAAACTTTTGGTCTGTTCCACCTATCTCTACATCACTTTTAAGATAGACACTATCATAACCTTGAAGTAGTGGATAGATAAACTCACTGACTGCTATAGGTGTATTAGAAGCGAACCTTTTAGAAAAGTCATCTCTCTCTAGCATTCTTGCAACTGTTAGAGTTGATGATAACTCTAGCATACCAGAAGCACCAAGTTTTTCTAGCCAATCATTATTATAAACTATCTCTGTTTTACTCTCATCTAAAATCTTAAAAGCTTGGGTAGTATAGCTTACAATATTTGCTTTTATCTCATCTTTTGTTAAAACTTTTCTAGTAACACTTTTACCTGTTGGATCACCAATAGTTGCAGTAAAATCACCTATAAGGAACTGTACAACTGCCCCATATTTTTGAAATGTTGCAAGTTTTTGTAAAAGAACGGTATGACCTAAGTGCAAATCAGGTGCAGTTGGATCAAAACCACATTTAACCGTATAACTCTTACCCTCATCAAAGTATGCTTTTAAAAGTTTCTCAATTCTCTCACTGTCTATAATTTCAGCGCTACCTCTATCTATCTCTCTTAGGACCTCTTTTATCATCACTATCCATCTTCCTAATCTATTTTAATTTTTATAAGCATCATCAGTTCGTATAAGATGTATTACTTTTATTTTTTTCTCTATTTTAGCACGAAGAGTGTTAATGTCAGCTTCCTTTGACTCAAAACCAAGTTCACAGTAGCGAATATAGTCACCACTCTCCTTGCCTAGTTCTACAGAACTAATATCTATATTCAGTTTTACCAAATGTGTTAAAAATTTTGCCAAAGCACCTTTTTCATTATGAAGAGATACTATTATATTGTAGTGATAGATATTTTGTCTTTCCCATCTTACAAAGAGCATTGGTTCATGTGCTTCTATCTTTTTCATAGCATTTTTACACATTTTATGGTGAACATGTGCCTTGCCTTTTTCTAAGAAAGCAACTATCTCATCTCCAGCTTTTGGATGGCAACAGTAGTCAAAAACCACATCTGAGATATTTGATATACTAAATATCTCTATTCCAGCAATAATAGTTGATTTTAACTTAAATCTATGTCTGGATAAAAAGCCTTTAAATCTACTGTTCTTACTAATCTCTGTTGTATATCTGTTTATCACTTCACGATAATTATCTATATCACAAGGTATATTTGATCGTCTTTCACACTTAACAATATCAAACCACTCTTCTACTCTTGTATGATTTAGATTCATGGCCGTTGAGACTATATTTACACTAGATCTAAAATTTATCTCACGAATTCTAGTATTACAATTAAATCTCATATTTGTTTTTGCTTTAGATGTTTTGACCGTATCTATCCAGCTGCATCTTGTAACCATCTCATCGGATATATTTATCTTAACAATATCCCCATTGTGCAACTCTGCTAAAAGAGGTGCTTTTGTTTTGTTAATCAGAGAAGATTCTGCACTGTTACCTATCTCACTATGAACTGCATAAGCATAATCAAGAGCAACTGCCCCACGAGGAAGGGTGTAAGCCTCTCCTTTAGGAGAAAAAACAACTATATCATCACTATATAAATCATTTTTAATAAGTTCATAAAAATCTTCTACAGATTCATTTTGGTATCCAAGATTGTTTAACCAATCAAGTTTTATATTGTTTCCACCACTTTTATATTTCCAGTGTGCAGCAACACCAAGTTCTGCAGTTTTGTGCATCTCAAAAGTTCTGATTTGTACTTCAAATATAGCTGTATTATAAAAAACTGTTGTGTGAATTGTCTGATAACCATTATCTTTTGCAACAGCAATATAATCTTTAAATCTTGATGATAGTGGCTGAAAATGCAGATGAATCAGACCCAAGATACTATAACATTTCACTGCGTCTCTTGTTAAAATTCTAACAGCTAAAAGGTCAAGAACTTCATCAATTCCAACACCCTTTCTCTGCATTTTCAGATAGATTGAATATCTGTGTTTTACACGAGATAATATCTCTACTTCATCTTCACAAAATCCATTAGTTATCAAAAGTTTTTGTATCGACTGTTTAAACTCTTCTAGTTTCATCTCAATGGCATGATAGTTAGAATCAAGATAGTTATCTATATGATGTTTCTCTTCTTTAAAAAGATACCCAAAACTCAAATCTTCTAATATGTTTTTTAAATATGAGATACCCAAACGATGTGCAATCGGTGCATAAACAACAAGTGTCTCTTCTGCAATACGAAATTGCTTATGCTCTGGCAATGAATCAAGGGTTAGCATATTGTGAAGTCTGTCACATAGCTTTATAACTAAAACTCGAACATCATCTATACTCGCTAACAACATCTTTCTAAAAGAGAGAGCAGAGACAACAAGCTTTTCATTTGAAGTTGATGGAACTAACTCTGTATCTCTTATGTTGTCTATCTTAGTTAAGCCCTCAACAAGATGTGCTACATCTTTACCAAACTTAACTGCAATTTCTTCTATGGTTATAGAAGTGTCCTCAACTACATCGTGCAAGAGAGCAGCTACAGTCATAGACTCATCATTTGTTATGGAGGAAACAATCCCTGCAACTAAAATAGGATGTACAATATATGGCTCACCACTCTTTCTAAACTGATTGATATGAGCCTGTGTAGAGTAATCCAAAGCATCTTCTAAAACTTTAGATATTTTTATATGTGAAAAGAGATAGTCTGTTGCTGAATCAACATCGTGCAGATGTTTAACTTTTTCAATATCTATCTGACTCAGTCCCAAAGAACTAATCCTCTATATCTACAAAGCCTTTAACAACTACAAGACCTTCAGCGATTTCCATTAGAGCCAAGTCTGCAGCTTTAACACTTTTTGGATCAATATTTAACTTACTTGACGCACCATTTAAAAGTTCATCTGATCTTTTTGCAACTGCTATTGCTAGTTGGTAACTATCCATATTTGGATTATTTTGTAAAACTTTGGCTGTTAGTTCTTCTATTTTCATCTATATTTTCCTTTAAATTATTTTACTATTGAACAGTTCTGCATATTACCATTTAAGATATCTAAAATGTTCCCTTTTTTAGACATATCACACACTATAATAGGTAATTTATTATCTTTTGCCAACGCTATAGATGTATCATCCATAACTTTAATATGCTCTGTAAGTGCCTGTTCATATGTTAGTTCTGATAATTTCACAGCGTCACTAAATTTTACCGGATCTTTATCATAAACACCATCAACTTTAGTAGCTTTGATAATTACCTCTGCACCAATTTCAACCGCTCTAAGTGTAGCTGCTGTATCTGTTGTAAAAAATGGATTACCTGTTCCTGCTGCAAAAATTACAACACGACCTTTCTCCAAATGACGAACTGCTTTACGATTTATATATGGTTCTGCGATTTGCTCCATCTTGATAGCTGTCTGCATACGAACTTCAAGACCTGCATATTCACATGCCTCTTGCATAGCTACTCCATTAATTACAGTAGCTAACATTCCCATATAATCACCGCTTGTTCGTTTAATGATTCCATCTTGTGCAGCTGTTACACCACGAATAATATTACCACCACCGATTACAATACCAACTTCAACACCAGCATCCACCAAAGACTTAATCTCTTGAGCAATATATTTTAATATTTGAGTGTCAATTCCATGACCTGCTTCACCTGCAAGCGCTTCGCCTGAAAACTTAACCAATACGCGTTTGTTAGTCATAGTAAGTACCTTTTTATAAAATCCGTGAATTATACTTAAAGATCTCTTTGATATTGCTTTGGATTATTTTTTTATCTCTTTTAGTTGTAAACTAAGAATAAATCCAAGTGATAACAAGAGTATAGTTAAAATATATATGAGGTTATAACTCTCTACATATTTCAACAAGACTCCACCTAAGATTGGAAAAAAAAGACCGACGGAAGTTATATTTGTTTGAAGTGCTGTATAGATTGGTCTTTTCTCCTCTGGTGCTATCTCTATAACTAAGTTCATACCACTGATGTTTATACCATCAAGACCAACACCAAATAGTAAAAAAACTATAGCATAGCTGTAAACATTCTCTGCAAATATAGCTACAATAAAGGCTAAAATCATAAAGACAAAACTCAAAGATAACATCTTTTCGTAGTTGTGAAGTTTTCTCCAAATAAAGGTACTTCCCACTATACTTCCTACCATTTGAACCATAATAAATCCACCAAGCATCCAACCGGTAAGTGTAAAAGAACTATTTGCATTTAAAATTACAAATGGCATAGATAAAAAATAACTAAAACTTAGAAAAATCACAACTATCTGCTGTTGTAATCTTTTGTCTTCTTTTAAAAGTGCTATTGCATTTTTAACAAATAGTCTAAAATTTTGCTCTTTTTGTAAAACTTTTTCTTTTGGAGGTTCATCAATAGTTACAAATGATAAAAAACCTATCGCCATCAAAATACTGCTAACCATAAATAGGTAAGCATAGTTCAGTGGTGCTTGGAAATTTGTAAGAACGAAACCCGCTACTCCACCACTGATAATAGAAGCGATTGACCCTGCTATTTGACGATTTGCCATAGTTCTGCCGCGATACTTTTTAGAAAAAAGTTTAGCTTGAAGTTCTTTAAAGTAAATCGTTCCAAATCCTGCTGTAAAAGAGAAAAAGAAGAGTCCAACACCTATAAAAAAGAGAGTAAGAGTCTTGTTTGAATCACCTATAAAAAATATACTCAAACCGATAAGAAGCCAACTAAACCATCTAAAGAAAAAAACTTTACCTAGATAGGGAAGAACTTTTTTATAAGCTTGGGCATGAAAGGCGGCATAAAGCTGTACAACAATCTGTCCACCACGAAGAAGTGAAACAAAAACACCAACCATTACAACACTATCACTAAAGTGCGAAATAATAAGAGGTAAAACAGTTGATGGTTCAGCTATAGTTATAGCTAAAGATAGAAAAAAGGCATGTGATACATTTTTATAATTATTTTTTGAATCATCTATTTTGTACATATTTCTCCTAAAATAGGCTTAGGGCAACTATACCAATCAGGAGTGCCACAAAAACATTTATAACTTTTAGTAAAATAAAAGTCTTAGTAGATACGGAGAGCAATGGCAAACTTCCATGTCCATCTTGAGAGATAGAACTTGCCAACAAAACTGCAAATGGGATGAGACCTTTAGCATACATAGTTACAAAAACCATATGTGGACCAGACTCTGGAATAATTCCGACAGTAGTAGCAACAACTAAAAGTGTTGCTGTGTTTTCTTCTAACCACTCTGTAATATCGAGATAATTCTCTATAAAATGAACAACAAGTAAAGCACCAAAAGTCCATAAAAAAACTCTCACTAGATGCTTTTTAATTACATGCGCATATAGATGTTCTTCTAAAAAGTGATCTGGAACTGTAACAATGATAAAGAGTGACATCAGTGAGCCAAGAGTAAAAGTAATCTTTTTCCAATCCCAAACTTGAGACCCTAACTGACCAAAAAGTATAGCCAATAAAAAAACACCAAATATAGTGAGTAAAAAAGCTCTAGGAAATGTAATATTTTGAAACTGTTTTAAAATTCTAGAAGCGGAAAAACAGTTACAATACTCTTGTTCATGAACTTCAAACTTATGTTTTGCATCTACTACAAGCCATGCTTTGTCTTTAAAAACCGTATCAATAACAAAGGCAACTACAATAGCTAAAACAAATAAAATCAGATTTATCCAAATGGCAGTTTGAGGAAACATACTAAGCATTACAAAGGCTTCATCACCACTTGTAGCTATCATAACACCGACTAAAGCACCAAAACTAACCATTCTATGTGAGTAGAGAGAAATAACTGTAAAAGCACCTAAACAACCTGGAACTACACCTAAAAAAGCTGCTAAAACATACTGTTTAAACCTGCTGTTTTTTAGATTCTTTTGCCACTCCCCTCTAGTTTGAACATTTATATACTCAATAAGAAGCATCATCATCAAGACGAAGCTAGTTATCATTATGGCATGTTTAATAACACCTAAAATCAGCACTATTTTTTCTCAACCTCTGCATTAGGGTCAAATTCACAACACTCAGAGATATGTTTTTGAGGATATTTTATATATTCATAACCTTGATACATAGTATATATTCCAAAAACAACTACACTTACGGCAGCCAGTCTTATCATCAGATTTCTAAACTTACTGTTTTTATAGAGACCTACAAAAAAGCCTAAACTAAACAGAGCAGGAATTGTACTTAGTCCAAAGATAAGCATAACTAAAGCACCATAAAAGGCACTTGCTGTACTTGCAGCAGTTACGGCAAAGAAATATACTAAACCACAAGGAAGAAGTCCATTTAACATGCCTAAGACAAAAAAGCTAAATAGTGATTTTGTATGCAAGAGATCGCGAAAAAGTTTTCTATACCAAGAAGCACCAGAGACTGAGTGTTCTATAAGTGTTAAAAATTTTATCTTTCCAGAAAGTGAAAGACCTGCTAAAACCATAAAGCTTCCGGCAAATATCAACAACAAACCATTTGCAAGATTATTAAACATAGCAACGCCACCAAGAAAACCAAACATTGCACCTAAAATCACATAGGTAAATACTCTACCGATAGAGTAGAGTATATGCGCTGTTGCCTGTTTTGGTTTACTCCAACTCTCTTCAATTTTAGTGCTACTATAAGCTATAATAATTCCACCACACATTCCTATGCAATGTCCAAATGAACCTAAAAAGGCTATGGTAATAATCGAAAATATATTGACAGCTTCCATTTAAGTCCTATATATGTAAAAAGTCTTTTACTTTTTCAACTACACCATTTTTAGAACTATCTTCTTGGCTTTCGTTTTGAGTATAAACATCTTCAGGAAGTGCATTCTCTGGTGTTCCATCAACATTTGATACGCTCAACTCCGGATGGATTAAAGCTCTTAACTCTTTTTGAACAACCATTTTTGTTGTCATAAGACTCATAGAACAACCAGAACAAGTTCCAATAAGTTCTATATAAACTGTCCCATCTTTTACACCTAGAAGAGTTATCCCTCCACCATGTGAATTTACATAGTGACTAACTTTTGGTATGTTATTTTTTACTGCTTCATATATCTCTTCATCCGAAAATGGCATCATAACTATCTATCCTTTTTTTAAAAAATTGTAAATCTAAAGTGCATAAAACCTAAAATCTCTTCTATATCCGTAACGACTTCTTCCATGATTTTACCCTCTCTTGTTGCAGAGAAAAGTCTCGCCATTATATAACCATTCATCAGACCTATTACCACTTGACCATTGCTTTTCTCATAAACAGAGATACTAAGTGGCATTTTAGCAGCCATAAACTTACTATCGTCTGCCATCAACATCTCGCCAGAGAGTTTACCATTACAAAACTTAATAATCTTAACTTTTCCAACATCTTCACCACCATCATCCAAAACTTCTTTTTGCTGATCTATGGTAGTTGTTACATGCCAACCATCTTGCTTATTTATTCTTGTTTCAATCAACTCTACTGTTTTATCAAAATCATATGTTGATGTTATCTCTTTAAAAAACATTGTAGGAGCAGCCACTTTAAAAGCTATACCAAACACAAAAAAACTAAATACAAAACCTAAAACTATCCCTATAAAAACTGCTAACTTACTATTCATTATTACTCTTCCTCAATACAAATTTTTTCTGCTCTACATGCCACAATAGTTCTAAAAGTCACAAAACTAACTATTGCACTTGTTAAAATAACCAACCCCATAGATGCTAGATATGTAACACTGTTGTGATACGCCATCTCCATCATCAGAGTTGCAATAGTTATGGCTGCAAGTGGGAAAGTATATGCCCACCATGAGATAAAAAACTCTTTTACATCATACATTCTTATCATAAACAGAAGTAAGAAAAATGTAAAAAGTGCTATAAAATATAAAAACGAACTAAGCATATCTATACTACCGTTTGTAATTCTAAAGTAACTTACAAAACCAACTGCCGGAGGAGCTATAAAAATAAAAAATGTTGGTACTAATTTTTTGGCAAGTGGGTGGTGAAAAATAATTCTATTGAGAGTAATAGTAAATAAAACTATCCAAAAGAACATACCCAAAGCAAAGAAAAATAGTGAAACAGCCATAGGTGCAGCTTCCACTCCGATAATAGGTACAAGAACATTACCGACAATAGGAATAAACCATGCCGGATTACTATGTACTACTTTTAAATCACTATGTATCCAATAATTCATAACATAGAGAGTAAAAAGTAGTTGCAACGGTGCACCAATATACCAAAGAAGAACAGAAAGAGTTGGAGCAAAATCATAATAAGCGATTGAAAGCAGTAAAAAACTTATAGAGATTGCTGCTGTAAATGAACTTTTTATGGGATGTTTAAACTCTTTTTTAACTGCCTCTGTATATAAAAGCACTTTAAACATATAAGCTGTGAATATAATTAAAAACACTACTGTATCTATAAAAAGTATAGTTGCGTAGATCCAGTAAGGCAGATCCAAAAGATGGTACGCCTTAGCAAACATTATCGCAAATCCCGAAAGTCCCATAACAACTGCAAAGAGTTGTATGGGCATATGTTGTAGTGATCTTTGACTTAACTCCATCTATAAACCTCTGCCACGACCACGACCTAAACCTTTAGCTTGACCTTGAATATTTCCTTGTCCACGACCTCTGCCACGACATCCAACATTTCCTTGTCCTTGCCCTTGACCTCTTCCACGACCTTGACCCTGAGCATTTCCTTGCCCTTGACCTCTGCCACGACCTTGACCTAAACCTTGACCCTGAGCATTTCCTTGCCCTTGACCTCTGCCACGACCTTGACCTAAACCTTGACCCTGAGCATTTCCTTGCCCTTGACCTCTGCCACGACCTTGACCTAAACCTTGACCCTGAGCATTTCCTTGCCCTCTACCTAAACCTTGAGCTTGGTTGATCCCGTTATTTTCATTATTTTCATTTTCCACAATATATCCTTTGAATATTATCTAATTTTTACTCTTATGGCTTTTTGATTCAATAGAGCATCTGCTATCTTTTTTCTAGCACTCTCTACCAATCTCGAAAAAGTAGTTCTTGAGATGCCCATCCTGTCAGAGCATTCCTGCTGATACATAGATTCTAAGTCAGCTAACCTAATAGCTTCCATCTCATCTTCAAATATTACAACTCGCTCAAGCGAAGTCCTCTCAACACCACACGGCTTGAAACAAACTTCACTAAAATCAGCATCTATATTTCTACTTTTTCGTCTTCTGCCACTCATATCCCAATTCCTAATATGCACATATGTTCGTATTATAACGAACATATGTGCATAATGTCAAGAGATTTACAAAATCCAAACTGAAAACTTTTTACCCTTTATCTTACCTCGTGAAAGTTTTTTCTGTGCTTCATCTATAAAAGCACTCTCAATAGCCACATAACTCTGTCTGTCATAAATATCTATCTGACCGATAACACTACCTTTTAAACCCACATCACCGGTTAAAGCACCAAGCAAATCACCTTTACGAACTTTGTCTTTTTTACCACCCTCTATAACAAGAGTGACATTTGGAGGTCTCATCTCAAAACCGTTTACTACTTTTAAATCTCTTGCCTTTTCAAAAAGTCTAGTCTCATTTTTATACTCATAAGCACTATCTGCTTCATACTCTGTATATAGTGTAAAAGCCATCCCCTCTTTTCCTGCTCTACCCGTTCGCCCTATTCTATGTGTATAAGTCTCCATGCCATGTGGAATATCATAATTTACAACGGCTGAAAGCTCTTTGATGTCAAGACCTCTTGCCGCTACATCGGTTGCTACTAAAATCCTGCAACTTTTGTTTGAAAACTGCACTAAAACATCATTTCTCTCATACTGCTCCAAATCCCCATGTATAGCTAAAGCATCTATCTTTTTATCTTGTAGTTTTTGTGCTATCTCATCTGCTTCTAACTTTGTGTTACAAAAAACTATGGCATTATCAGGTTTAAAGTTAGAAAAAATATTTACCATAGTTTGAAGTTTTTGTTCTCTATCAACCTCATAAAATCTTTCACTGATTTTGTTTATACTTTCAGTTGAAATTGTCTTTATATTTATAGCTTCATTTTGAATAGAACTACTTAAACTCATAATCTCATCTGGATATGTTGCAGAAAAAAGTAGAGTTTGCCTCTCTTTTGGAGCATAACTCAAAACTTTTTCAATCTCCTCTATAAAACCCATATCCAACATTCTATCTGCTTCATCAAGCACTAAAGTCTCTAAATTTTCTAAGTTTAGAGTCTCTTTATCCAGATGTTTTAAAATTCGCCCCGGTGTTCCCACTATGATATGTGCGCCATGACGAAGTGAGCCAAGTTGTGGACCAAAAGCTGTACCACCACAAAGAGTTAAAATCTTTATATTGTGAGCAAACTTAGCAATCATACGAAGTTCTTTTGCTACTTGGTCAGCCAACTCACGAGTTGGACACAAGATAAGTGACTGAACACGAAACTTTTTTACTTGAAGTTTTTGAAGCAGCCCTATCCCAAATGCAGCAGTTTTCCCACTACCTGTTTTTGCTTGAGCAATTACATCTCTGTTATCTAAAATCAAAGGAAGTGCCTCAGTTTGAATCGGTGTCATCTCTAAATAACCAATCTTATCTAAGTTTTGAAGCATCTCTTTTGAGAGTTGAAGGTTTGAAAATTTTGTGGAGTTCATATTAAATCTTTTTTGAAATTATATCTTATTTTTAAACTGATACATCATTATGGAAGCAGCTACTCCAACATTAAAGCTTTTTACTCCCTCTTGCATCTCTATGGTCACGACCTCATCACAAATATCTAAAATCTCTTGTGCTATCCCTTTTCCCTCATGCCCCATAAGCAATACCCATTTTTTAGGAACTTCCACATGCCATAGAGGTGTCGAGTTCTCTGTCACTTCTGCTGCAAATATTTTATAACCCATCTCTTTTAAAGCTTGGCATGTAGAAAATATATCATCATATAGATGAGTTTTTAACCTGCTTACATAACCCATAGAAACTCTTAATGCCCGTCTTCCATAAGGATGTGGACCCTGTTTTGGCAAAAGATAGGAATCAACTCCCAAAGCTGCCGCACTTCTGGCAATTGAACCAATATTTTCAGTTGATGTAATTTCATCTAACATAATGATTTTATCACTAAGTTCTTCTAAAGGTGTAGGCTGAGGACGAATACCGTGCATCATACAGTTATGATGAATCTTATGCCCAACTATCTTTTGCATCTCTGCTTTTTCTGCCACAAAAAGTTTATCAATTTTTTTAGACTCAATAAATTCTCTAAACTCATCATAATACTCTTGCGTCGCTAAAATACTTCTAACTTCTATATCACTCTCTAAAAGCATATTTACAACTTTTGGTGAATCAGCTATAAAACTGCCATCTTCATCAAAAGCATTATCTCTCATCTTATGATACATTTCTAAATATGGCATCTGGATAGTGTTTACTTTAATTAAATTCATCTTAAATTATATCACTTTATAAGCACACTTTTGCTAAAATTTTAAAAATTTATTTTTAGGATATTCAAATGGATTTACAGACAAAAGCACTTCATGCAGGTTACGAAAAGGACTCTCAGGGAACAATGGCAGTTCCTCTCTATATGACGACAGCTTACGAGTTTCGTGATGTACAACATACTGCAGATCTATTTGCTCTAAAAGAGATTGGTAATATCTATACTCGTCTTAACAATCCTACAACAGATGTTTTTGAGAAAAGATTTGCAGAGTTGGAGGGGGGAGAGGCTGCAATCGCCACTTCAAGTGGTATGAGTGCTATCTTTTTTGCCATAGCCAACTCTGCTGAAGCTGGTGATAATGTCATCTGTGCCTCTCAGCTTTATGGTGGAAGTCTAACTCTAAATGTTCACACTCTTAAAAGATTTGGTATTGAAGCTAGATTTTTTGATGTTCACAATCCAGATGCAATGAAAGAACTTATAGATGAAAAGACAAAAGTTATCTTCTTTGAATCTTTAACAAATCCAAGTATTGATGTGGCAGACATAGGAGCCATCACAACCATAGCAAACAAATATGGCATACTTACAGTCGTAGACAACACAGTAGCAACCCCTGTTTTATGCCGTCCTTTTGAACATGGTGCCGACATCACAGTTCACAGTACATCCAAATATACTACTGGTCAAGGTCTTGCTCTTGGAGGAATCTTAGTAGAGAGAAAAGGACTACTGGACAAACTAAAAGGCAACCCTCGTTATGCTCACTTTAATGAAGCAGACGAATCTTACCACGGTTTAGTCTATGTAGATGTTGGACTGCCTCCATTTACTCTAAGAGCCAGACTTTCACTTCTTCGTGATTTGGGTGCTGCTCTTTCCCCTTTTAACTCATGGCTTTTTATACAAGGTATGGAAACTTTAGCACTTCGCATGAAAGAACACTCTAAAAATGCACTGGAATTAGCTACATTTTTAGAGTCACATCCAAAAGTTAAAAAAGTAAACTACCCCGGACTAAAAAGCAACTCAAACTATAAAAATGCTCAAAAATATTTTGATGATGGAGCATGTTCTGGACTGTTAAGTTTTGAAGTAGATGGTTTAGAAGAAGCAACTAAGATAGTAAATGCAACACAACTTTACTCTCTTGTAGTAAATATAGGTGACTCAAAATCAATCATAACCCACCCTGCTTCTACAACTCACCAACAACTAAGTCATGAAGAGCTTGTAGCATGTGGAGTACCGGAAGGACTTATAAGAATCTCGTGTGGTTTAGAGTCTGCTAAAGATTTGATAGAAGATATGAAACAAGCTTTAGAAATCTAATCATTCCAAGCCTGACTTGGAATCTTAGACTTAATTAAAAAAACTATTACTCATCGAATTTATTATATCTTAGACACTTAATCTGATTTTATCAGTCGTGAACTGGTGGATAAGCATTTGTATTAAATTTTGATAGGGAATAGAACTCTCTAGTGATTTCCTCTTAAGTTCATACAAATCATTCTCCGAGATTCTTATTGAAATTGCTTTTTTCTTTTGATGTTTTATAATGGATTGTAGTTCCCCAGTGCGATTAGTAACATTACCTTTACTCGTATGTTCTTTTTTTATAAATTTTTACTCTATACTGCTTTTGAGTTTTCGTTGGAAGTAATGTATCGATTCTTAACTAAAGCGGCAAAGTCTAGCTTGTGGGAAAGTCGGATAATTACACTTT
>JAYELK010000164.1:0-7440 GCA_034717415.1 Campylobacterota bacterium
TTTAATTTGTAAATTTCTCTCTTTTTTTAGAGAATACAGTATAAAACAATGGTTAAAACAACACTATCGGAAGAGTCTTATCGGATTTATATGATATGATTTTTGAGTTACTTCAAATATCAACTCATCACTAACACGACCGATAGTATAACCCCTTTTAATCTTTTTACCTTTTTTAATATTAGGAGATATTTGAGAAAGATTTGCATAGATAGTATGCAAACCATTTTTATGTTCAACAATTACTATATTATCAAGTACAGCTGTTTTATCAGCATATATAACTTTACCGTTAAAGACAGTTTTAACTTTTGCATTTGCTTTTTTTGGTCTTAGTGAGATTGACTCATTAAATATTTTGATCCCATAGATAGGGTCTGTATATGTCCCATATTTTTTAGTAATCGTATAAGAGTCAAGAGGTGCTATAGTTTTTGAACCTCTATATTTTTTAGTTTTAACAACTTGATAACTACTGCCATGTCGTTTAACTTTTGGCAAATCTTTTGCAGATGCAATTTTTCTAGATTTAAAAGCTTTTCTTCTTGCCTCTTCCTCTTTTGCCCGTTTTACCTCATCTATTTTAATAATCTTTAGTTTTGCCAAAGTCTTTTTAAGTGTATCTTGCTTTTTTAAAATCTTTTTTAGTGCTTTTTTATATGATAACTTTGTAACTTTAAGTTTTTTTAGTGCTTTTTTATTTTTCTTTTGAGTAGTTTGCAAACTCTTTTTTTTTCTATCAATATTTGAAATAGCAACCTCTAACGAACTAGCATTAATATTCAAAAGATCTATATCTTTTGAATTCCTATAATACTTTTTATTTAATTTGTTTGCTCTCTCTTTTGAAGCTTTTAGCATCTGCTTTAATACCTCAAACTCTATAAGAGAATCTGAATCAACTCTTTGTTCTTCGTCTAAAATAATTGAGATAGAAACACTTTGAGCTATTGTAAACACAAGTTCTTCTTCTATTTTTTCCTGAACTTTAGAGAGCGTTTTTTGATTTTTTTTCAATTCTTGAAGTTGTGAAGTATTTGATTTATATATAAGTTCTTTTTCTTTAAGTTCTGATTGAAGTTTTTCTAAATATTTTTGCTGCTGTAAAATTTCCTTTTTCTGTTTTAAAATAGCTTTTGCATTTTTTGCCATCTTTTGGTTAATACTACTATAAATTTTACTAAATGAACTTATTTTAGTATTTGTATTTTTTATCTGCTTATTGATACTCTCTTTTGCATCCAAAGAGACAAAGATAAAAATCAAAAGAAAAAAATAACGCATCATACCTCTTCTTTATGACCTAAAACTATTAGAGATGCCAGTAAAACAGATAGAGTCATCGCAACACCTAAAAACAATGCAAAATCATTAAGTGGGTTAAAAAGTACGACACTGATACCTATGTTACTAAACTGCTCCAAAATCAACTCACTAGATGCTATATATGTGAAAAGTCCAAACGCCAACAGACTGGCGATAAGAGCATCAACGATTGAAAGTCTAAATAAAACTGCTGAACGAAGCCAAACTGGGGCTCCAAAAAGTCCCATTATACTCATTCTCTCACTATGTTTAAACTGCCAAATTCTCAACTCTTTAAAAATCAAAAGCGTAGTCACTATAAAAATAGATATAGCAAAAACAGAAACAACACCTTTAAAAAGCAGCAAAAGTTTATATGTTGTATCATGATTAAGTGAAAAATCCTCCACTTTTACAATACTTTTTTGAGCCAACAGATCTTTTGTTAATTTTTTTATCTCTTTTGGAGTTGGATAGTATTTCAGACTTAGTTTATAAAATTTTGGAAGGGTCAGTTTTAGAAGTTCTATATTTCTGCTATCCATATCACTATTTAATCTTTTTATAACACTATCTGGCGTCAACTCTCTGACACTTAAAATAATCTTATTTATATCTAGCATATCTTTATCTAAAACTCTTTTTTGACTTACAACTACAACAGAATAGTTACCTGCCAACTTCTCTTTATATGCGTCAATAGACCTATCAACGATTATAAATATCTGCATTGAAAACAAGATACTCAAAAGAGCAACGACAAGAGAGAGATGATTTTTAATTGACTTCATTAATACTCCCATACTCAATGTGAAAGTGTTTATAATCAACATTCATACTCTGAGGTATAT
Source organism: Campylobacterota bacterium (assembly GCA_034717415.1). Taxonomy (GTDB): domain Bacteria; phylum Campylobacterota; class Campylobacteria; order Campylobacterales; family Sulfurimonadaceae; genus Sulfurimonas. The sequence continues at coordinate 2,157 of JAYELK010000164.1, forward strand.
GGTGGGTAACTACTATAACTGTAGTTTTTAACTGCTCATTTGCACCCTCTAAGAGATTCCAAATAAGTTGTGAAGAGTAGTCATCCAAGTTTCCGGTTGGCTCATCTGCCAAGATTAGTATGGGGTTGTGAGAGAGCGCCCTAGCCATTGCCACTCGTTGCTGTTCACCACCACTAAGCTCTTGTGGATATTTTCCAGCTTGATGTTTAAGCCTCACATGCTTTAAAAGAGTTTCAACTTGATTTTGTGTTACACCTTTTTCATAACCGTTTATAATCAGTGGCAGCATAATATTTTTCTCTATGGTCCACTCTTTTACAAGTTTGTAATCTTGAAAAACTATACCGATATGTCTTCTTAAAAAGTTAAGTTTTTTACCTGAAACTCCTTTTAGTTCCACTCCACCGACAATTAAACTGCCTTGCTTTGGCTTAAGCGATCCGTAGATAGATTTAAGCAGAGTTGACTTACCACTACCACTAGCACCTGTTATAAATACAAAACTGCCAGAGTTTATAGTAAAATTTGCCTGATTTATAATGGTTTCACTATTTGAGTATGAGAGGGAAATATCTTTGGCGATTATAACCTTATCCATATAAAACCTCATTTAGATATTTGTGTGCTACTAGATTACTTTTTGATTTTAGTGGGCTTAACGGATAGTATAACGCACTACCCTCTTTTAGTATCAGATAAAGATGTTCGGGTCTATCAAAACTACCCATAGAAAGGCGAATCATAAAACCATCTTCTAAAGTATAGACTCTCTCAAAATGAATAAATCCACCGTCAAACTTTTTAGTAACTCCATGAAGCGCTAAAATCTTCTCCAAAGAGAGTCTGATGAGAGAAAAATCAAAATCCCCCTCTAGTGAAAGTTCTTCTGACTCCTCTTCATTTATCATAGTCACATCATAGATATTTTTCTCTTGTCTTTTCCATCTATCTTCATACTTGGAACTAATGGCAATATCTCTGTTTTTACTTATGTGAAGTGTTGTTTTGTTAAAGGCTATAAAAGTCTCATAAGAGTAGGCGTAGTAATTTTCACTATCTGTACGAAGTTCTAACCTTCCTCCAATACTCAATACTCTTGTTACCTCTTTTATAAATGAAGTAGAGATTACTCTTCTATGTGGTTTTTTATCCCATGGAACAGGAAAATGAACATAAATTTTACCTACAATATTTGATGGAACCAACTCCATAAAAAGCCTTGCATCATAGTCTAAAACAAGAACATTATCTAAGTTTTGAATACTGATTTGTTTTAAAACCTGTTCAATAGACGGTCTATGAATCTCTATACCTATAAACAAAATATCCGGATTTTGAGATGCTTGATGCAGAAGATGACGACCAGAACCAAAACCAACTTCTATTCGTACCTCTTTAGCATGTGGAAATTTTGAAGCAAAATAGCTTATATCTTTTAGTGCTGTTACTTCCTCTAGGTGTATGTTTTTTTTCTGCTCGGGTACATTTGAAGAGAGTATCTTTATATTTGAGATTTTAGCATAAGCTAAAAGTGCCTTATGAACATTAAAGATAGAAGCAGGTCTAGTCAATTTATCAGACTTTAAGAGACTTCTACCCTTTTCATCTTTAACAAGCAGAAAAAAATTATCTTCATCAACACTTACACAAATCAGTCGCTCATCATTATGATTTGCATTTTTTGCTATAAAGTTAAACGAAACTCCATCCTGACTTTGTGGAAACTCTATCTCTTTGAACTCTTTTATATGTAAGTGTGGCATTTACCCTCGTTTTAATTAAAATCTTGTGTAGGTATTATAGTTTCTTGAGTATCAACTTCAGAACTCTCTACCGGAGTTGCTATCAACTCTTCACTCTTTTGCACAGATGCAGGCAGTTCATCTAGTGGAACTTCTTTTGATTTAAGTTTTATCTCTATACTTGGATCTGACTTTATAGAGTGTTTATCAATACCGTAAACTTGATAAAAGTAGGTTGTATTTGGCACAATATTTGAATCTGTAAACTTTGTGCTAGTTATTGATTCAATCTCTTCTACAACAGCATCAAACCAACCTTTTTTATATTTTTTTATAACTGTATAACTTTTTATTCTTGGATCTACTTTCCAAACTAACTCAACCTTGCCATCAATAAGTCTAGCATCTATAATAGCCGGAGCATTTGGTTTAGCTAATGTTGCTCCCTGAATAGTTAACTTTTCATGCTCACTTTCCAAGCCATCTTTATCAACACTACTTACTCTGTAAAAGCAATGTTTACCATCCTCGCCAACTTCATCTTTAAATGTGTTGTTATGAAGTTTTGCGATAAGTTCATAACTACCGTCTAAATCTTCTGACTTGTAAACGAAGTAACGATAAAAATCTTTATACTCAGCCTTAGCCCAATCTAGTTGTATCGCCTTAGGTAGGTCTATACTCGCTACAATATTAATGATTGAATTTGGAAGTGCTTTTGTTACAACTCGTACAATCTCACTAGGTGTTGAGACAATATTATCATAAGTTAAAACACGAACTCTATACTTATAAACATACTCATCTTTAAGATCAAGGTCTATAAATTCAGCATTAAGTCTTCCCTCAATTACAGAGAGTTTTTCCCACTTATCATCTTCTAGCGTTTTTCTCTCAACTATGTAAGATTTTACTTTTTGATTAGTATGAGGTCTCCAGATAATCTTTGCACTTCTTGGCATATCAGCAATGGAGTGTATCCATGAAACAGATTGTAAAACAGGCAGTGAGTTTATCGTTGTTATCTTGCTTTGAGGAGACTCAGCTTCTTGGCTAAATGTTTTAAAATAGTACAAATATTGAGTGTCTGGTTTTATCTTTTTATCTAAGTAGTGTGTTGTAAAACGACCCTCCACTGTATCATAATACTCTTGTTTATCTGCAACTTGTTTATAGATATAGAGACCTTTTACTCTTGGGTCTTTGATACTCTTCCACTCAAATGCAACAGCATTCATATCTACAAATATACCGTTTTGAGTCAATTCAACAACAGGAAGAGAAGAATCAACTACTGCCTCTTTTTTTGGTGTTGGCGTTGTGGCTGTACAACCACTAAATATCAGTAGTGAAACTGTGCATAATGTAGTCAGGGTCCATAACTTCATCTATCTGCTCCTTGTTAAATTTTTTATCTATTGAATTCTTCATTATTTCGTCAAAATTTGCTACAAAAGAAACCTTCTCTTTTGTAGTGGGATGAATAAAATATATTATGTAAGCATGTAGCAAAATTCGTTCCGATCTCTCTAGTTTTGGACCTATTGCATAGATATGATCGCCAATAATATGACGATTCATACTCTCTAAATGAACACGGATTTGATGAGTTCTTCCGGTAAAAAGTTTACATGCCACAAGTTGGTTTTTTTCATTCTCTGAAAGTGCTAAAGCTTTAAACATAGTTTTTGCATACTTACCATGTTCCAATCCACATGCCATCTTTAGACGGTTATGCGCACTTCTTCCTATGTTTGACTCTATAGTTGTTATATCTTCTTTAAGAGGAGGAGTCAAAACTGCAATATAGTATCTTCCCATACTTTTATCTTGAAGTTGCAAAGATAAAAACTCATGAGCTTCATTATTTTTAGCAACAACCATAGTCCCACTTGTTCCCTTATCTAGTCTATGAACTATACCATGTCTCTCTTCACCACTAATAGTTGAAAGTCTTATGCCTTTGTGTTTAAGCCAATCAACCAAGGTCGCCTCTTTTACACTTGGGGCTGGGTGAACTGTTACTCCACTTGGTTTATTTATAACTAAGATGTCATCATCTTCATAGAGTATCTCAACATCAAAATCAACTTCTAGTGCTGGTTCTTTCTTGGCATGTGGAAATTCTACTCTTATAGTTTGCCCCACTTTTAGTTTCACACCGGGGCGAGTTACTTTTTTATCTTCAATATAGACACAATCTTGTTTTATTAGTTGAACTATTTGAGAACGAGTCTGACCAATATGAGAGGCTAAAAATATATCTAATCTTTCTATTTTATCGCAAACATAGCTTTTACTTTCATTCATTATGTCCCTTTATATGATACAATTTCAAAAAAATTTGGAGTTACAAACTTGTGGAGATTTGATAAGCGTATTTTAGCACAATTTGATTATATTTCCATTATTTTAATTATTCCACTCGTTATAACTTCAAACTGGTTAATTGGGGAAGTAGTTCCAGCTTTAGCACAGAAACAGACTGCTTATGTAGGGATCGCACTATTAGCATTTCTATTTGTATTTTTACTACCAATCAGACGCATGAGTTGGTTAATTCCTCTCATCTATTGGATAAATATCATCTTATTGCTGGCTGTTGAATTTTTTGGTCATGCCAGACTTGGTGCGCAAAGGTGGATAGAGATTCCATTTGTAAATGCAACTATCCAACCATCAGAGTTTGTAAAACCTGCACTTATCCTTATGTTAGCCTACCTTATACATAAAAATCCTCCTCCACTGCATGGATATAGAATCAAAGATTTTTTAAAATTAAGCTTCTATATTCTTTTACCATTTATCCTCATAGCAAAAGAACCTGACTTAGGTACTGCTCTTGTTCTTCTTCTTATCGGTTACGGGGTGCTTTTTTTCATAGGTGTTCATTGGAAGATATGGGCTACAATTATAACTGCGATACTACTCTTTTCACCAATAGCCTATAAATTTTTACTACATGACTATCAAAAAATCAGAATCATAGACTTTTTAAGTGAAAAACCATCATACCATGTACAACAATCCATAATTGCGATAGGCTCAGGTGGCTTAACCGGAAAAAGCAAAGAAGAGGCAACTCAAACACAGATGAGATTTCTACCTATTGCTACGAGTGACTTTATCTTTGCTTTTTTAGTAGAAAGAGCTGGTTTTTTAGGTGGACTGGCTATCATACTTATCTATGTGCTATTAATCCTGCATCTACTGAGTTTAAGCATCTTTAACAGTGACTACTACATAAAAGTTGTAACCATCGCTATATCTTTTATGATATTTATATATATGGGTGTAAATATCTCTATGACTATAGGTTATGCCCCAGTTGTGGGAGTACCTCTTCCCATGTTTAGTTATGGAGGAAGTAGTTTTATAAACTTTATAATTCTATTTGCCATTATGCAAAATCTAATCTCTTTTAGATACATAGATATGTATGATGGACGAGGAACTAAAAGCTTTTTATAAAAAAATTAAAACAAATAGTTTAATTGACGATTATAACAGACAATTAATTTTATAATTAAAGGAAAAATTAT
>JAYELK010000165.1:0-33274 GCA_034717415.1 Campylobacterota bacterium
AGGGATTATGGAACAAAGAAAGTGATCTTTTAAATCATATATTTAAAGCTTTATCTAGCCTTCCATCAAAAAATATAACCAATTGAGAAAGTGCAAAACCCCAGTTTTAAATAGGTATTGTCCACTTTTTAGAGGCATTTTGAATACTCATATAGAGTAGTTTTAATAAGCTATTAGCTAGTCCAAAATATCATGGAGATCATTGCCGTTTTCCATGGTTTTATTGACTTTTTGCCAATCATCATTTTCGATACTCTTTTTTAGTTCAGAGAGTTCACCTTCAAAAAGTTCTATCGCTTCTAAAAGGTTTGATCTGTTTTGTCTAAAAATATCTTCCCACATTCTGGGCGAACTTTTAGCAAGACGGCTCATGGAGCGAAAACCACCGGCAGCAAGGGCTAAAATGTTGTGCTTATTTTCTTGTTTCATAACTGTGTTTGCTATGGAAAATGATATGGCATGTGGCATGTGGGAGATAAAGGCGGCATGCCTATCATGTTCATGTGAACGCATAAAATATTTCTTCATGCCAAGAGCTTTAAATATTTTTCTAGCTACTTTGCGTTGAAGTTCACCACTATCTTCTAGGTCACACAGAACTACACTTTGGTTCTCATAAAGTCCTTCTATCGCAGCTTGTGGACCAAAGTTTTCTGTTCCTGTCATTGGGTGTGCTGCTACAAAATTTTTGCGTATGGCTCGTGGAACTGATGAGACTATCAACTCTTTTGTACTGCCTAAATCTATTATAGTCCTCTCTTGGCTAACATCTTTTAAATCTTTTAAGGCAGAGATAACACCATTTACAGGGATAGCCAAAAAGATAACATCAAACTCTTTTATTGCCTCAAATTCAACAATTTCATCAACTAAACCTAACTCCAGAGCATCTTTTTTATGTTTCTTGTTATGGTCACTTCCAACAACACTACCGATAAAATCCAGTTTTTTTAGACTAAGGGCAAGAGAACCACCCATAAGTCCAAGACCAACTATTGCAACATTCATATTATTTCTCATATTAATTTTTCAAATTATACTAAATTTACCCAATATTAACCTCATTATAGATAAAATCTCAACTTATTTTACAATTATGGAATCTTAATGAGAATTTTTTTAGCAACAGTGCTAACCCTACTAACAGTAAACTCTTTTGCGTATACAATTAAAGCAATAAATTATAATGGAATGGTTCATATATCAGAATCGGTAGCATTGCGAATGCTTGACTTTGAAGTGGGTGAAGAGATAGATGATGAAACTATAGATAGAGCTATTAAAAAGTATTTTAAACAGGGTTATTTTGATGATATTTGGGTTGATTTTGAAGATGGAAATCTAACCTTTAACTGTAAAGAAAAACCACTCATCTCAAAAGTTGAATTAAAAGGCTGGAAAGAGGCTGATAAAGATATTATAGATAGTGTTGTGCAGATAAAAAGAGGTTCTCTTTATGATGAGAAGAAGTTAGAAGCTGCAAAAAAGAGAATTATAGAAGCCTTGAGTCAAGATGCAAAGATTGACAGTGTTGTTGAGATAGAGAAAGAGTACCTTGAAAATGGAAGTATAAAAGTTACTTTTATTGCCAATGAGGGTGAAGAAATTATTATTGATCATTTAGAATATAGTGGGGTTTTTGGGCTTGATAGTGACCTTTTTGATGAAGTTATAGCCAATAAAGAAGCAGAATTTATGGGGTGGTTTTGGGGAAGAAATAGTGGTGAAATGAGTTTGGGTGATTTAGAGTATGACCCACTTAGAATCCGTGATATGTATATGCAGTATGGATATTTGGATGCTAAAGTTAATGAGCCTTTTGTAAGGGTAAATTTTGACCACTATACAGCAGATATGAGTTACCAGATTCAAGAGGGTGAAATCTATACTATCAGTGGAATCTCTATAAATCAAGTTAAGCATGTGATTGATGATGAAAAAATCAGAGAGATTATTAGTTTAGAAAAAGGTGAAGCTTTTAATATTAAAACATTTCGTGATGATGCAGATAAGATTAAAACAATTATTGCAGATTTGAGTTATGCTTTTACTCAAGTTGTGCCAGATTTGAAAAAGAACAAAAAAGAGAAGACAGTAGAAGTTGTTTTTAAAGTAATTCCGGGAGAGAGAGTTAAAATCAGAAATGTTCTAATCTCGGGAAACAGTAGAACGCTAGATAGAATTATTAGAAGAGAACTATATCTTGGTCCCGGAGATATGTACTCCTTGACTGATTTAAAAGATTCTCGCAGTTCACTTGGAAGACTTGGTTACTTTGATGGTAATACCATTGAAGAGAAGAGAGTTGATAATCACACTATGGATTTGATTGTTAAAGTTAAAGAAGCACCAACTGGAAATATCCAAGTTGGTGGTGGGTATGGTAGTTATGGTGGGCTTATGATAAGTCTTGCTGTAGATGATAGAAATGTATGGGGTTCAGGTATAAATGTAGGTGTAAAAGCTGAAAAATCAGAAATGACACAAAACTACTCATTTAATATTTCCAATCCAAGACTAAATGACAGTGACTTTAGTGGTAATTTTTCCATATATAAGTCTTCTTACGATTATGATGATTATAGTGTATATACTGATGGTATAAGTATTGGAACCGGACATAGATTTACAAGATATATTAGTGGATATTTAGGTTATGGCTATTCATCTAACAGCTATGATGTGAGTGATGATATTAATGAAACTATTACTGATAGTTACTATTTTGAAGATTATGCAAAAAGTTCTGTTACAATGAGTGTGAGTTTTGATAACACAGATGATTATTATCTTCCTCGTGAGGGTTATGCCATAAGTCAAAGTTTTGAAAAAGCAGGACTTGGTTCTGGTGCAGACTTCTTTAAATCAAGAACAACTTTTGGAAAGTATGTCGGTTTAGATGATTATATCGGTTTAGATGTTATCTTTAGATATAAAGCCAGATTTTACTATGCTGCTGATACTGGTTATCTTCCTATTGCAGAGAGATTTTATATGGGTGGTTTGGGAAGTGTTAGAGGATATGAATCATACTCTATTTCACCTACTCGTACAGAGAGTGATGGAACTATAAGAAGAGTTGGGGGAAGACAGACTTTTTCCAATAATGTTGAGTTAAGTTTTCCTCTTGTGCCTAAGGCAAAGATGCGTTTAGTTACTTACTTGGATTGGGGATTTATTGGTGATGACTCTTTGACTGAATATTCTCGTGGTGGTTATGGAGCTGGGCTTGAGTGGTTTTCACCGGTTGGACCTATCCAGTTGATGTTCTCAACTCCATTAAATGAACAGGTAGATGATAAAACTGCAGGGTTTGAGTTTACTATGGGGCAGAGATTTTAATTATTTAGAAAGAAAACTTACTTTAAAATCTTTTATACTATTTAATTTTTCTACAGCCTCTTGGCTTAGATAGAGAGTGTTTTTTGATTCTATCTTAAGAACTCCATCACTAAACTTTATATTAAAATCAATATTTCTTGGTTTATGACTAAGAAGTGCAATTGTCAGTGAAAGAAGATAGCTGAGGGCATTTAGAGTGTTTTTCTTTGGCAGTAAAATATTATATTTGTCAATATGCTCACTTGAGGGCAATTTTCTTTTTGCATATCTGACAAGAGTTGATATAAGAACTATCTGCTTATGTGTAAAACCATACTCTAGTGCATTTTGTATGAGATAGTAGCTATGTTTATGTTTAGAGTAAAAATGTATGCTATTACCTGTTGGATAGAGTTTTGCTGCGATACTTAAGTCTCTACGATATTTTATACCAAGACCAAGATATTCATGCGTAGCATCAAATAGTTTTTTAGATAGAGAGTTTAGTTGATTTGAAAAGTTACTATCCAAGAGATGAGAATCTAGCAAATAGCGAATAGAAGTGTTATAGTTGTGTGGAAATTTATCTTTGGAGTTTCTAAGAAGATCTGAGAGATAGAGACCCTCTCTAACACCAACACCACTCGTAAGAAGTTTTTCTATACTAATTTTTTTAACTACTCTTTGTAAGATTAATGCACCTGGTTTTATAACATCAAATCTATCTCGTTTGATACCAAGTTTTTTAAGTTCTGTTTCATCGGCTTTTAAAACCTTAGATATAAACTCACTAAATTCTAAGCAAGAGTATTCATAAGCATGTAGTTTGTTTAGTGGGTAGTTGTTTGTAGCCATAATTGCATTAGAGATTGCTCTAATCGTTCCACCGATACCGATGAGAGTTGAAGTATCTATATCTTTTAGGGCTTCTAACTCAGAGTCTATATATTCTACAGCTTCATCAACTCTATTTTTATCAAAAAACAACTCTTTTAATCTTACTGTACCGAGTTTTAAAGATATGGTATTTTTTACATTTTTAGAGTTTATAATAGCAAACTCTGTTGAGCCACCACCAATATCTATGCTAAGAGCGCTATGTTGCTCAGGTAGTAGATTTGCACATGCTATGGCACCTAGATAAGCTTCTCTGGTACCATCTATAACTTTGATGCTTAATTTTAACTCTTTTTGAACTCTTTGAAGAAACTCTTTTTTGTTTGGAGCATCTCTTAGTGCAGAAGTTGCAACACATAGAGTTTTTCTGACTCCAAAAGAGGATGATATAGTTAAGAACTCTTTGAGAGCATTAAAAGTTCTTTGCATTGGAACTTCTTGAAGATTATTGTTGTTTTTATAGGCATCTTCAGAGATTCTTACTCTGCTTTTGGCTTCATGCAGTAGATGAAATGCGAAACGGGAAGTTCTTTCATAAACAACCATTCTGACCGAGTTAGAACCTATATCTATGATGGCTACCCGTTTTGCCATAATCTATACCTTTTACTCTTCTATAGAAAGGTGTTTGTACTTAAATTGAAGTTCTGCGATAGATTCAACATTGTCTTTATCAGGAACTATACAATCAACAGGACAAACTGAGATACACGCCGGTTCATCATAAATACCTACGCACTCTATACAGCGATCCGGATCTATATAATATACTGGGTCTCCCTCTTCTATCGCTGTAGTAGGACACTCTTCACGACATGCATCACATGCTATACATTCACTATTTATTATTAAAGCCATTAAAAAACCTTATATATTATTACTTTTTTTATAGATATTTTTATTTATCTTTTATGTGTCAGATTTATAGCAGAATAAAGCTTTATTGTATTTTAAAGTGTCAATTTCTTGGTAAGATACAAGAGAGTTTAGAGTTTAAAGCAAGTGAAGCTATTGTTCCACTAACTCCATCTTTTCTATTTTGGAGTTTTATCTTTGCCCCTAAAGCATCGGCAGCACTTTTTGCTAAAAATAGTCCAAGTCCGACACCTGGTTTATTTCCTTGTCTTTTAAATGGAGCAAAAAGATCTATACTATCATCTATCCCACACCCTTCATCAATGACTTCGATGAGTAATCCAGTTTCATTTTGGGAACTTCTCAGGGTAACACTTCTGTTTTGAGGAGTGAATTTTAGAGCATTTTGCAGAAAATTTTGTACAATTTGATTAAGAAGACTTATTTGCAGTGTTGCCATAAATCCATCTGGTTCAAAACTCATTCGTAGTTGTTTATTCTCATTTTGGGCTAAAAGTCTGAAATCATTTGCCTTTTGAGTAAGAAACTTTATAATATCAACTTCTACAGGTTTATCAAGTTGTGCACCCTCTTGACGACCGATATTTAAGATGCTTGAGACTATGATATTCATCTCATCTATGGTTTTATTTGTAACCCTAAGAGCATCTATATACTCCTCAGGGGAGCGTTTTTTTATAAGAGTAACTTGATTTTTGAGTTTTATCACTGCTAATGGTGTTTTTAACTCATGTGCAGTTCCTATAAATAGTTCCTTTTGGTATTTAACAAAGTTTTGTATTCTGGCTATGAGATGGTTTATGGTTGTTCCAAGAGGTTCAAACTCTTGTGGTAACTCTTCAACTTTTATAGGCTTCATTAGATGTTCATTCATATTTGATAGTTTTGAACTTAGTGTTTCTACTGGAGAGACTAGCATCTTAGAGAGAGCGATTGCATAGACAAAAACAAGTATAAATCCTGCAATATTAATAATAAATATATAATTTAGGACTTTATCGAGTAGCATCTTTGTATGAGTAATCTCTCTTTTTACTTTTAAGTAGCTATCATCATCTATATTAAATGGATAGATAAGGGTTAGAAATGTTTTTTTACCTCTTGTACTTTTATATAGTTCAATCTCTCCATACACTTTTTTTAGATAAACGATTTCAACATTTAGGCTAAATGTATCAGGAACATCGTCTGCTTGTATAACTGATTTGTTGTTAGCAATATTTTTAGCGTATTGGATTAGTTCTTGTTTTTTCTTATCGTAAATTGATTCCTCTATGTATAAGTATAAAATAGATGAAAAAAGAACTATAAGTATGGTTGAAGCGAAGATAAGTTGGATTAGAAAACTTCTTCTAATACTTCCTTTTGAAAACATTTAGATGCTTTTTGTGAGGATTAGCTAAAAAACTTAGCTAATCTCTTTAGGAAAACAGAAACGGTAACCACGGCGACGAACTGTTTCGATAGTTGTGATTCCTAATGGTTTATCCATTTTTTGTCTGATTTGGTTGATAGCAACTTCAATAACATTTGGAGTTACTAACTCTGGTTCTTCCCAGATAGCATCAAGAAGTTGTTCTTTAGAAACAATTTGATCACGGTGACGAGCAAGGTGAGTTAGAACTTCAAAAGGTTTACCTTTAAGTTCGATTTCTTGTTCTTTATGAGTGATTTTTTCTTCTTCAGGGTTGATAGTAAGATCTTCAATTTCGATTATATTACTTCCACCAAAACGAAGACGAGCTTCAATACGAGCAATAAGAACATCAAAATCAAAAGGTTTTCTGATGTAATCATCAGCACCAGCTCTTAAAGCTTCGATTTCACTCTCATTATCATCTCTTGCAGATACAACAACTACAACAGTTTTTGGAGTATTAGCTTTAATGTCACCAATAATATCAATAGAGTTTCCATCTGGAAGCATCCAGTCCATTAAAACTAAATCATAGTTACGAATATCTAAGTAATATTCCCCATCTTTAAGAGTCTCTACAACATCACTTTGGTAACCAAACTCTTTTAGTCCCTCAGCAAGCATTTTATTCAGTGTTACTTCATCTTCTATAATAAGAATACGCATTAATTATTTCCTATAAGTAAAAATTTTCGGAATTGTAGCATAATTTTAGCTTACTTTAAAGTCTTTTTTAGTTTTTTTTAAAAAAAGTTTAACTTAAGATTAAGAATTGAACTTGTAGATATTGCTTACACTTACCTTGCAGCCCTTTAAAATGGAAGGTTTTGTTATTTTTAAATTAAGATTGTCAATTGTTAAAAATTCTTTTTTAAGTTTCACAGAGAGAGCATCTAAAGCTTCTTCAATAAGAAGAAATTTATTTTTTATCATATCTGATTTTATAAGAGCAACAACTTCGGCATAGTTTATAAAACTGTTTTGATAATCATAATCTATCTCTACATTTATAATAACATCTTGGGGATTAACCCTTTCAAAATCTAAGATTCCTATGATACATTGAAATTTTAAATCTTGGATATGAATTGTCACACTCTTTTCTCTTCACCGTTAATCAGACGAATAATATTTGGAATATGTTTATAATAAAGCAGAAAAACTATAAATACAACTGGTGCATGAGCCATATCGGGATGGATAAAAAAGCTAGAGATTAAAAGAGCAGCTACTCCAGTTAGAGAGGACACAGAAGATATGCGAATCGTTTTTGCACCAACAGCCCAAACAATAAGTGCGATGATAGTTTCATAAGGTAACATAAACGACATAACACCCATTCCGGTAGCTATGCCTTTTCCACCTTCAAACCCAAGGTAGGGACTAAAACAGTGTCCTACAACTGCTAACACTGCAATACCCCAGAGTGTAGCTTCACTCATTCCACTAAAATAAGCAATAGCTAAAACAAAGATACCTTTGATGGCATCAAGAGCTAAAGTAGCCCCACCCAATTTTTTTGCCAAAGCAGGATTTGTCTCTTTTACAACTCTTAAAACATTAGTAGCACCGATACTGCCACTACCACTTGCTTTAACATCTACACCGGCAAACTGTTTTGCCAACAACAGACCAAACGGTATACCACCAACCAGATAAGCCACTATAAAAAACTGAACGCTTGTGTTAAATAAAAAATCCATAATAATCCTAAATAATATTTATGACATTCTACACTCTATATATTTATAAGCATATAAAATATTTTGATATAATTACGAAATTATAAATTAAGGGTTTTTTATTGAGTTTTACAAATGAAGAATTAAAACAAAAAATAGATGAACTAAAAGATAAGTTAAGTGTAACTGTTGTTGCACACTTCTACCAAAGAGATGAAGTTTTTGAAGTTGGTGATATAACAGGTGATTCGCTTGAACTTGCGATTAAGACAAGAGATGATGATGCAGAGTTTGTACTTTTTTGTGGTGTTGGCTTTATGGGGGAGAGTGTAAAAGTTCTCTCTCCAGACAAAAGAGTAGTTATGCCAAAAGTTGCTCTTTGTGCCATGGCTAGTATGATAAACGGTGTTCAGTACGATGAAGCAGTAAAAGCTCTAAATGATAGTGGTATAACAGATGAGAATATTTTACCTATTACTTACATTAACTCAAGTGCAGAAGTAAAAGCAAAAGTTGGTGAGATGGGTGGTATGGTCTGTACAAGTGCAAATGCAAAACACATTATAACAGCAGCACTTAAAGAGGGCAAAAAAATTCTTTTTGTGCCAGATAGATGTTTAGGTCAAAATATAGCAAATCAGATGGGACTGAAATCTTGTGTGATTGGTGATGGCAGTGATTTAAGTGAATCTGACATCATCTGTTTTGATGGTTTCTGTTCTGTTCATCAGCTTTTTACTCTTGAAGATATAGAGTTTTATCGTAAAAAATTTCCAGGTATTTTGATAGCTGTTCATCCAGAGTGTGATCCTGCTATCTGTGATGCTAGTGATTTTGTCGGTTCAACTTCACAACTAATTAGATATATAAAAGAGTTACCTGATGAACAAAAAGTTGCAGTCGGAACAGAGTTTAATATGGTAAATCGTCTTCGTCCATCAAACACTTATGTACTTTCATCAACAAAACCAGAATGTCCAACTATGAATGAAACTACTTTACAAGATGTTTATCTAACACTAAAAGCAATAGATGATGGTGAACCTATAAATGAGATAGAAGTAGATGAGAAAACTCAAAAATGGGCAAAAATTGCACTAGAGAGGATGTTGGCATTATGATAGAAGATTTTGTAAAAGCTACTTTGGCTGAAGATGTAGGAAGAGGTGATTTGTATGCTTTAGTTGAAGATGCTATAGATGCTAAGGCTGATATAATTGCTAAAAGTGATGGTGTAGTTGCCGGTCAAAAATACATAGATGTTTTAGCAGAGATGGATGGTCTTGATATTGTTTGGGGTAAGCATGATGGAGATAGTTTTGTTAAAGGTGATGTTTTGGCAATTATCAGAGGCAATTCTCATACACTGCTAAGAGATGAAAGAACGATACTGAATATGCTTCTACATGCCAGCTCTATTGCAACTTTGACAAGAAAATATGTAGATATTATAGAGCCTTACGGTGTAAAACTTTTAGACACAAGAAAGACAAGACCGATGTTGAGAGTTTTTGAAAAGTATGCAACGAGAGTAGGTGGCGCAGTAAATCATAGAATGGGTTTAGATGACTCTCTAATGATAAAAGATACCCATCTAAAAACTATAAAAGATCTGAAAACTTATATAGCCAAAGCAAGAAAAGAGATACCATTTACTACCAAGATTGAGATAGAAGCTGAAACATTTACTATAGCTAAAAAGGCTATGGCATGTGGAAGTGACATCGTAATGTGTGATAACATGACACCAGAGCAGATTAGTGAGATTGTAAAATACAGAGATGAAAACTATCCACATATACTTTTAGAAGCAAGTGGAAATATCTCTTTAGAGACTATAGAATCTTATGCAAAAAGTGGAGTAGATGCCATAAGCAGTGGTTCACTAATACATCAAGCTAATTGGATTGACTTATCTATGAAGATGGACTAAAGTTTATATATCAATAAAAAAGTAGCAATTAATGGCTGATGATCAGGAAAAGACAGAAGATTACTATAGTAAGAACGCAAAAGGAACAAGTCCCTTTTGTTACGCTAGCCGCTATGGCACTAAAGAAAAATCTATTTTAGATTTTTGTATCTTCTTCTAAGGGATTTTAGATGGCTGATGATCAGGAAAAGACAGAAGAACCCACCCCCAAGAAGATAGAGGATGCCAGAAAAGAGGGGAATGTTCCTAAATCTCAGGATACTTCTGGGGTTATAACTCTTTTTGTAGCTATTCTTGCTCTTTTGATGCTTTTTCCGTATATGGCAAAACATATGATTTTTTTGTTTAAATACTATCTTTCTCTTATCGGTACACCTCTTGATAAACTTTTTATGATAGATATTGCCATAGTAACTATTAGAGAGTTTCTTTTTATTATTATGCCGTTAGCTATAGCTGTTGGTATAGCTGGGGTTATTGCTGCACTTGCTCAGTTTGGATTTTTGTTTACAACTAAAGCTATTGTTCCGGATTTTAAAAAGATTGATCCTATAAAGGGGACTAAAAATCTTTTTTCTATGAAAAAACTTATAGAGGGTGTAAAGATTACTTTTAAATCTTTTACAACACTCGGTGTAGGTTTTGTTTTTTTCTTTTTGTTTATTATGGAACTTCCAACTGTCTCTCTTTTTAGTTTGGGTGATCAGTTGGAGTGGCTTAAAGACAAGGCAATAATTATCGCTTTTGTGATGCTTTTAATCATTTTCATTTTTGCGATTATAGACTTGGTTATTGTCAGAAAACAGTATTTTGATGGGCTTAAGATGTCAAAGCAAGAGATAAAAGATGAGATGAAAAATATGGAGGGAGACCCTCTTATAAAAGGAAAAATTCGTCAAATCCAGATGGAAGCTTCAAGAAAAAGAATGATGGCAGAAGTCCCAAATGCAGATGTAGTTATAACAAATCCAACTCACTATGCAGTTGCTTTGAAATATGATGAAGAGAATAGCCGTGCACCGGTAGTTGTAGCTAAAGGTATGGATAATATCGCACAAAAGATTAAAACAATAGCAAGAGAGAGTGGTGTACATATAGTTCAAAATCCTCCACTAGCTAGAAGTTTATACGCTCAAGTAGAAGTTGATAAACCTATTCCTGAAGAACTTTTTGGAGCAGTTGCTGAAGTGTTGGCTTTCGTTTATAAAATGAATAGAAAATAAAAAGCAGATATAATTGCATCTAATGAACGATATTTTTGAAAAAATTAGCAGTGCTAAGTATGTAGTTATAGTTGTTAAAGAAGAGAGTTTATTGCCCTCTGCAAGTGCTTTATACTCACATATACTTAGGTTGCATAAAAAAGTATCTTTGGTTTGTGAAAAAAATATAGTTGATAAAAAATTCTCTTTTTTGCCATGGTTTGAGAAAATTAGAGAGACGCTTCCCTCTTCTGCTGATTTAGTTATAGAGTTAGATACTAGAGCTTATCAATTATATAGTTTTTTTAAAAGTAACAATATAAAACCTAACCAAAAGATGGCAACAGCCCTCTATGCTTCTATGTTAGTAGAGTATGATGGATTTGTTGGAGGTGATGCTGATGGCATGGTATTTGCTACTGCTAGTGAACTTATGGCATGTGGAGCTGATTATAAATTGTGTAATAAATTTATAATAAAAAGAACGACACTGGCAACTTTTAGATTGAAGTCTTTGATGTTGAAAAATATGCTTTTACAAGAGAATGCAACAAAAGCAGTTTTTTCTATCTGTGACGATGATTTGAAATCAACTGGAACAACTTTAAAAGATGCAAAATCGATTATAAAAGAGGTTTTAGGTTTGGAGTATGTTGAGGTTGTTGTTCTTATAAAAAGTGATGAGAATGATAAAATTTTAAAAATAATAGATAAGGAAATATAGTTGAGAAAAAAAAATAGTGGTTCTTCGTTAGGGATTTTATTTCTGTTTGGTTTGATAGTAGTGGGAGGATTTTATGTTTACAGTTCTTCAATGTTTGAAAGAGATCTTCCAACAGTAGAGTTAAAAAGCAGTGAGTATTGGAATCTAAAAAAGCCACTAAATATTGAGATAGACGATGCAAGTGGTATAAAATCTTATAGAGTTGTTTTAAAGAGTAAAAGCAGTGAAACAACTCTGCACTATGAACAGTTATTAAGCCCTCAACAATCTATAAAGCTGGAGATTCAACCACCAAGAAGTGCTTACGCTATGAAAGACAAAAGTGTTAAGATAGTTGTAGAAGCAGTAGATGCAAGTAAGTGGAACTTTTTAAATGGTAATGGTGTTACTAAAGAGTTTGTTGTAAATATAGATAAAAAAAGACCACAGTTAAATACAGTAAGCCACTCATACAAAATTACGAAGGGTGGCTCTGCTATGATTATCTTTAGAGCGACTGATGAAAATTTGGAAGATCTCTATATTCAAACAAATTTTGATAAAAAGTTTAAAGTGCAACCATTTTATAAAGAGGGATACTATATTTCACTTTTAGCTTGGCCGGTTACAGAGGCTAGCTTTAGAGCTACTATTATTGCAACTGATAGTGCCGGTAATAGTGCTAAAGCTTATATACCGTTATATCTTAAAAATAAAAATTATAAAGTTTCAAATATAAAACTTAGTGATAGATTTTTAAAAGGTAAGATTGCCGAACTTGCAGATGAATTTGCCCAAACTCAGGGTGTGGATGACTCTATAGAGCAGTTTAAAATTATAAATGAAGTCGTAAGAGCAAAAAATGAGGAGCTTATACATAGGGTAACATCTAAAGTATCAGACGAGATGATAAGTGATTTTAAAATTAACAAGATGTATCCTCTTAAAAGTGGACAGGTAGTTGCTTCGTTTGGAGACCACAGAAAGTATTCTTACAAGGGAGAGCCTATTAGTGAGTCATATCACTTAGGATTAGATCTTGCTAGTTGTGCTATGGCAGAGGTTAAGCCACAAAATAGTGGAGAAGTAGTCTACTCAGATTTTAACGGTTTATATGGAATTATGCCTGTAGTTGACCATGGTTTAGGTCTCTATACTCTTTATGGACACTGTTCTAGTTCAAGTGTAGGTAGTGGTGATTTGGTAAGTAAAAATATGCCTATAGCAAATACAGGTAAAAGTGGTTATGCTATGGGTGACCATCTTCATTTCGGTGTACTTGTTCAAGGTGTTGAGGTTCGCCCTGCAGAGTGGATGGACAAAACTTGGATGAAACTAAATATAGCAGATGTTATTAAGAGTGCAAAAGAGATAATAGATAAAAATTAAGGAAGAGAGATGTATCAAACAACTATACAAAAAGCTGTTGAATTAGTTGGTATAGGTCTACATAAAGGTTCACCTGTTAAGTTGCGATTAGAACCATTAGAATCTAACAGTGGGATTGTTTTTTATCGTAGTGATGTTGATGTTGCTATTCCTTTGCTGCCTGAAAATGTGGTTGATACTAAAATGGCTACTGTTATAGGCAAGGATGGTTTTGTTATCTCTACTATTGAACATATGCTTTCAGCTGTATATGCTTATGGAATTGATAACTTAAGAGTAATCGTAGATGCAGATGAGATACCGGTTATGGATGGAAGCAGTGCAAGTTTTTGTATGCTTTTAGACGAAGCAGGGATAGATGAACTAGAGACTCCAAAAAAAGTTATGCGTATAACAAAAGAGGTTATAGTTCAAGAGGGTGATAAGTATGTTAAACTCTCTCCTTCACCTGATTTAAGGTATGACTTTACTATAAAATTTCCTCATCCTGTAATCCAAAATCAAGACTATATTTTAGAGTTTACAAAAGAGAATTATAAAAATGAGATAGCAAGAGCCAGAACATTTGGTTTTTTACATGAAGTTCAATATCTTCGTTCAAAAGGTCTAGCCCTTGGTGGTTCATTGGAAAATGCAATAGTTTTAGATGAAAAAAAAGTTTTAAATCCTGAAGGTTTAAGATTTTCAGATGAGTTTGTAAGACATAAGATTCTTGATGCTATCGGCGATATGTCACTTATAGGTATGAATTTTGTAGGAAACTATGAGGCTTTGGCCGGTAGTCATGACTTAAATCATAAGCTTACGATTGAACTTTTAAAAGACGCAGATAACTATGAAGTGGTAGAACTTGTAAGTGAAAAAACAAAAGAGTTAGAAAAAGCGTATGCCTAAAAAAGTAGATCTTCTTTTAGTGGCTCTCTCTTCACCTGTACAGATAGGCATATATGAAGATAGTATATTGATAGATACTATAGTTTCTGCAGAGAAAAGTTCAGATATTTTACCGAAAATATTTGATGAACTATTAAAAAACTATGATGTAAAAAAACTCTTTTATGCAAATGGACCGGGGAGTTTTATGGCTATTAAAGTTGCCTATATATTTTTGAAATCTATAAGTATTTTAAAAAATATACCACTCTACGCTACAGATGCTTTTAAATTTAATGAAAATCAGCCAATAAAAGCGATTGGAAAGTTATGTTTTGTTAAAATTCGCTCAGAAATAAAAACTCAAAAGTTAGAAATAGTACCCCAAGCCAACTTTAGGCTTCCGGATCTGCTTGATTATAATGAGTTTAGCAAAATTACAACGCCACTCTATTGTATAGGTGCTGTTGGATAGGAAGTATCAGTGACAATAAGCGTACCGGCTACTAGTGCAAATCTTGGACCTGGATTTGATTCTTTGGGTTTGGCAGTTGACCTTCGTAACAGAGTTGAATTCCATCAGTCAAAATTTTTTAGTGTAAGTATTAGAGGTGAGGGTGAAAATAACCCAAGATTAAAGGGTAATAACCTTTTTGTCAGTATTTTTAATGACCACTACAACCGTTTAACCAAGAAAAAGCAAAATTTTAAATTTACTTTTTACAATGAGATTCCTATGTCTCGAGGACTTGGAAGTTCGTCAGCTGTTATTGTCAGTGCCATAGCAACTGCTCATGAAGCTGCGGGCATCAGAGTATCTAAGAGAAGAATCTTAAATCATGCTCTTACATATGAGTCGCATCCAGATAATATAACTCCAGCAGTTATGGGTGGTTTTAATGCAGCTACGGTTGAGAAAAACAAAGTTTTTTCACAGCAAAAACATCTACCTGCTTATCTAAAAGCTGTAGTAGTTATCCCAAATAAACAGATGAATACTTCTCGAGCTAGAACACTTTTGCCAAAGTCCTATTCTAAAGAGAATGCTGTTTATAATCTTTCACATACAGCTTTAACGGTGGCTACCTTTTTTAATGAGGATTGGGAGATGTTAAAACTTTCAGCTCAAGATAGATTTCATCAAAAAGCTAGGATGAAAGTTTTGCCTGAACTCTTTAGTGTTCAAAAGATTGCTTATGAGAGTGGTGCATTGATGAGTACCCTATCAGGGAGTGGTTCTACTTTTTTCAATATGGCTTATGATGATGATTCAGCTATGATTGCAAATAGATTAAAGCAAAAATTTCCGGAATTTGAAGTGAAAATTTTGGATTTTGATAACAATGGACTACTAATAGAGAGATAATCTCTATTAATTAAAGTAAGTTTTAGATATAATGGCGAAAAATTTTCATAAACCTATTAGAATGTGTTGTTCTTGTAGAACAAGAGAGGCACAAGAGAATCTTCTTAGGCTTCGATGTAAAGAAGGAACTTTAGAAGAATATAGTGGGAATGGCAGAAGTTTTTATATATGTAAAACTTGTCTTAATGAAGAGAAAAAAGTTTTAAAAGCCATTATGCGACAGTGTAGAAGTGGCAATAGAGACAAATTTACAACCAGACTAAAGGAGATCATCGCTGATGATAGAAAAAGTTAGAGTACACGAAATTGCAAAAGAGTTAGGTATAGCTTCTAAAGATGTTTTAGAAAAAGCAAAAATAATTGGTCTTGAAGTTAAATCTGCACAGAGTGTAGTTACTATGGAACAAGCCGAAGGGTTAGCAAACTATATTATGAATGGTGAAACACCAGTAGCTACTCCAAAACCACAGAAGAAAGAACCTACAAGAGCAAAAAGCGATACTCCTAAAAAAGAAGATACTCCTAAGCAAGCTAAAGAGACGGCTTCTGTAGAGCCTAAAAAAGAGCCTGTTGCCAAAAAAGTAGTAGAAAAAGCAGAACCTAAGATTGAAGTCAAATCTGAGGTAAAAAAAGAAGAACCTAAGACTGAAGTTAAACCTGAAGTAAAAAAAGAAGAGAAGAAATCTGTTGGACCAGTTATCATTCCACAGATAAAAAGATCTGGTCTTAAGATTGTTAAAAAGAAAAAACCAAAAGTAGAAGAATCTTATAATCTTCCACAAAAACAAGCTTCAGTCTCTTCATATGGAAAAATGAGTGCTGAAGTTTTAGAAGAGCTTGCACAGAAGAAAAGATCTAAGCAGAGTTCATCTACAGCTAAGAAACAAGAGCAAGGTAGACGCATAGATATCTTTGGTGGTTCTATGAGTGATGTATCTATGGATATGGATGATCAAGTAGTTCTTCTTGATCTTAACTCAACAGAGAGAGCTACTCTTCCTGCTGAAGAGCCTAGAAAACCAAGACAACCAAAACCAGCAGGTAGAAATGCCAACAAAAAACAGGCTCCTAGAGGCAGAAGAGTCCGTAAAGATAAAAGAAAAAAATATGCTAAAGCTGTTCACAAAGAAGAGATTGTTACTCATGTAGAAATCCCTGAGGATATTCGTGTTTATGAGTTTGCTGAAGCACTAAATCGTCCTATGTCAGATATTATCAAGGTTCTTTTTGATCTTGGTATGATGATGACAAAAAATGATTTCTTAGGAAATGATGAGATTGAGATTTTATCTGAAGAGTTTGATATAGAGGTAACTATTATAGACCCTAAAGATGCATTTACTCAGGTGGAAGAAGATATAGAGGAAGATCCCGATGCTACGGAGAGACCTCCTGTTATTACTATTATGGGGCATGTTGATCATGGTAAAACTTCACTTTTAGATGCTATTCGTAATGCGAAAGTAACAGAGGCTGAAGCCGGTGGGATTACTCAGCATATTGGTGCCTATACAGTTGAGCAAAATGGCAAGGCTATTACTTTCTTAGATACTCCGGGTCATGCTGCCTTTAGTTCTATGAGACAAAGAGGAACAGATGTAACAGATATTATTGTTATAGTTGTTGCTGCTGATGATGGTGTTAAACCTCAAACTCTTGAAGTTATTAAACTAGCACAAGAATCAGGTGCTCCAGTTATAGTAGCACTAAATAAAATGGATAAAGAGACTGCTCAACCTGATTTAGTAAAAGGTCAGATGGCAGAACGAGGAATGAGTCCAGTTGATTGGGGTGGAGATATTGAGTTTATTCCGGTATCTGCTAAAACGGGTATGGGGATAGATGAATTGCTTGAAAATATCCTTATAACTGCAGATGTTTTAGAGCTTAAAGCAAATGAAAATGTAATGGCAAAAGCTTCTGTTGTTGAGTCTTCACTAGAGAAAGGTCGTGGACCGGTAGCAACTGTAATCGTTCAAAACGGTACTCTTAAAGTTGGAGATTATGTTGTTTGTGGTAGTGCTTATGGTCGTGTTAAGGCTATGATGAATGAAAACAAAAAAATGATTAAATCCCTCAAACCAAGTCATACAGCAGTGGTTGCAGGACTAAATGAAGTACCAAGTTCCGGTGAAACTATGACAGTTATGAGTAGCGATAAAGAAGCTAAAGAGTATGCACTTAAAAGACATGAGTATGACAGACATAAAGAACTATCTGTAAGTATGAAATCAACGCTAGAAGATATGACTTCTATGATTGCAGAGGGTAAACTTAAATCTCTTAAAATTGTACTTAAAACTGATGTTCATGGTTCACTTGAAGCTATTAGATCTTCGTTGATGGAACTTAGAAATGATGAAGTTAAAGTAAATGTTATTAGTTCTGGTGTTGGTGGAATCACTGAAAATGATGTTGAACTTGTAAATAATTCTGAAAACTGTGTACTCTTAGGTTTTAATGTCCGTCCAACCGGTGCAGTTAAAGCATCTGCTAAACAAAAAGGTGTTGAGATTAAAACATACTCGATCATCTATCAACTTCTTGATGATATTACAGGAATGCTTACAGGTATGATGGCTCCGAAATATACTGAGGAAAATACTGGTCAGGCAGAAGTTAGAGAAGTATTTAAAATTCCTAAAGGGATGGTTGCCGGTTGTATCGTTAATGATGGAAGACTTATCCGTGGTGGTATGGTTCGTGTTATCCGTGAAGGTGTTGTTGTTTACGAGGGTGAACTTACTTCACTTAAACGCTTCAAAGATGATGTTGATGAGATTGGTAATGGTTATGAGTGTGGTGTTGTTATCAGTGGATACGATGATATTGTTCCTGGCGATGTACTTGAAACATTCAAAAAAGTTGAGCAAAAAGTATCACTATAGATGACAGAAGCACAGATAAAGCTAAAGAGAACCGAATCGGTTCTCTCTGAGTTAATTCCACAAGCACTTGGTGGTATGAATGACAAAAGACTTCATGAACTGAATGTTATTGAAGTTAAATGTTCTCGTGGCAAGAGTGATGCCAAAGTTTATATTGACCCAAGTGAATTTACTGAACAAGAAAAAAGAGACTACTTAAAACTACTTAGAAAAGCTCGTCCAATTATAGAGACTCATTGTTTAAAAGATCAGGGTTGGTTCCGTTGTCCAAAATTTACATTTGAGTTTGATGAACATCTAAAACAAGCACAAAATATTGATGATCTGTTTAAGAAGATTGCAAAAGATAGAGGAGAAGATTAATGTCACTACAAAGCGATATAAACTCACTTGTAAAGTCAGTTGATTTAGAACTTTATGATACAACTATTGTAAATGAAAATGATGAAACCATTTATCGTGTAAGTGTGATTTCAAGTGAAGTAGTTGATGGAAAGAGAGCAGGTATTTCACTAGATAGTTGTGTTGAACTTACTCATCTTATATCTCCACTCTTAGATGTTACACCACCTGTTTCTGGGGATTATAGACTTGAAGTTGGAAGCCCTGGAATTGAGAGAAAATTAATAAATATAGGTCATTTTTCAAAATCTATAGGTGAAAAAGTCTCTCTTCTTCTAAATGATAAAGAGAAGGTTAGAGGAGTTTTAACAAGGGTTGAAGGTTCTAAAATATTTGTAGATGCCCAAGAAGAAAAAGTTGAAGTTGAATTCAGTGATATTGTAAAAGCAAAAACTTACTTTGAATGGTAATAGATAATAACTTCTTTATGAGCCTTGCTCTAAAGGAGGCTTGGAAATATCAAGGTCTAACTTATCCTAATCCGGCAGTTGGCTGTTGTATTGTTGGTAGAAATGGTGAACTTTTAGCAGTTGAGGCTCATAAAAAAGCTGGAAATCCACATGCCGAAGTAGAGGCACTAAAATCTTCATATTTTAAGCTTACAAATGATTCAGGTATATTGGAGTTCTCTCTTTCATCTGATATTCATAAATACCTTTTAAAAAACCATAACAATATTTTTCAATCTACTCTGCTCTATACAACTTTAGAACCATGTTCTCATGTTGGGAAAACACCATCTTGTGCAAATCTTATCTCAAAACTTGGCATAAAGAAAGTTTTTGTAGGCTCAAAAGATTTTAATAAGGATGCCTCAAATGGAAATGAGATACTTATGGCATCTGGAGTTGAAGTTGAAAATGATCTTTTAAAAAAAGAGTGTGATGCTCTGCTTTATCCCTTTGGCATGTACAAAGATAGAAGTTTTACTTTTTTTAAATGGGCTCAGAGACTTAACGGAACCACTGATGGTGGAACAATTAGTTCTAAAGAATCAAGAAAAAATGTACATGCCATGAGAGATGTTTGTGATCTGCTTGTTATAGGTGGAAATACGGTTAGAGTTGATAGACCAACTTTAGATGCAAGATTGGTTAATGGCAAAGCACCGGATATATTGATAATTTCAAGAGAAAAAGAGTTTGATAAAACTATACCTCTTTTTAGTGTTGAGGGAAGAAAAGTTTTTATAGAAGATAATTTTTCAAAACTTCAAAACTATAAAAATATAATGATAGAGGGTGGAGCAAATATGTATCAACTCTCTAAAGAATATGTTGATCTGTATCTCTGTTACATCGCTCCAAAATTTGGTGGAAGTACAGGATTTAAAAAGATAGAAGATAATTTTGAGATTTTAAATATAGAAAAAGAGACACAAGATATAATGATGTGGATGAAAAGGAAATGATTTTATGAGTAATGACAAGTCGCAAAAACAAGAAAAAATAGTATCAATGTTTGATAATATAGCACCAACATATGACACTGCAAATCGTGTAATGAGTATGGGTGTTGACAAAAGCTGGAGAAGAAAAGCTTGTGATTTAGCCTATAAATTTTATGGTAAAAATTCTGTTGATAAAATAGTTGATGTGGCATGTGGAACTGGCGATATGATGGACTTTTGGCGAAGTAGAGCTGAAAAATCAGGTGTTAAAGTTGCCGAAATTGTTGGAGTTGACCCATCTGTTGGTATGGTTGATGTTGCTCGTGAAAAATATCCAAAATTCAGTTATCATATCTCAAAAGCTACTGAGATTCCACTTCAAGATGCAAGTGCTGATTTTTTAAGTATCACTTATGGCATCAGAAATGTAGTTCACAGAGAAGAGGCTTTAAGAGAGTTTAATAGAGTTCTAAAAAAAGATGGACTTGTAGTGATTTTAGAGTTTATGAAAAATGAAAATCCATCATCATTAGGCAGGGTTAGAGATTTTTACATGAATAAAATTTTACCAAAAGTTGGTGGAGCTATTAGTAAAAACCTAGAAGCTTATGAGTATCTGCCAAATTCAATAGGAGATTTTGCAACAGTTCTTCAGATGCAGAGTGAACTTGAAGCTGCCGGATTTGAGATGTTATATACAAAATCTTTTTCCATGGATATTTCTACTCTTTTAATAGCTAGAAAAAAGTAAGAAACTTCCCCAATGTATACACTTAGTGTCTCAGCTCTAAATGAGCAGATAAAGACTCTCCTAGAGACAAGCTTTAACCGTGTGCTTGTTGAGGGAGAACTCTCTCGTATCACTTTTCACAACAGTGGACATATATACTTTACCCTAAAAGATTCTTCATCAACTCTCAAGGCTGTAATGTTTAGAGGTAATGCCTCCAAACTAAAGTTTCAGTTAAAAGAGGGTTTAAAAGTTGTCCTTGATGGTGCTATTACTCTTTATAAGCCTCGCGGTGAATACCAAATCAACTGTTTTTCTATTGAACCGGCAGGTCATGGTGCTTTGGCTTTGGCTTATGAACAACTAAAGCAAAAACTCTCCTCACAAGGTTATTTTAATCCAGAGATAAAAAAACAACTTCCAAAATTTCCTAAAAAGATCGCCTTAATCACTTCAGCAACTTCAGCAGCTTTGCAAGATATGTTAAGAGTTGCAAAGAGTAGATATAGACTTTTGGAGATTGATATTTATGATGTCTTGGTTCAAGGTGAGAGTGCTGCATATACCATATCAAATGCTATCGTAGTGAGTGATACAAAAGATTATGACATTATCGTGATAGGTCGTGGTGGTGGAGGTATAGAGGACTTATGGGCGTTTAATGAAGAGATAGTTGCAGATGCAATTTTTAGGGCTACTACCCCCATAGTATCTGCTGTTGGGCATGAGATAGATTGGGTGATTAGTGATTTTGTAGCAGATTTAAGAGCGCCGACTCCTAGTGCTGCATTGCAGATGATTTTACCAGATACCAATGAGCTTTATCAACATATAGATTCTCTTCAAATACAGTTAGAACAATCATTTTTTCAAAAAATATTTGTAAAACAACAAGAACTTACTCATCTGAAAAACTCCTATGCTCAACACTCCATAGAGAAAAAAATGATTGTTAAATATGAGGAGATTAAACAACTAAAAGAGGTTTTTTCTCAGACTATATCTTTTAACCTGCAAAACTTCTCAAAACTTTTACAACATATAAACATGAGATTTCCACATGCCATAGATAGTATTACTACTCTTAAGCAAAATCAACTTTTAAACACTCAAAAGATGTTAGAATCCAACAATCCAAAATTTAAAACTAAACGAGGCTTTGCACAGATCTCACAAAACTCGAAAGTTATTGATCTATCATCTTTGAATGTTGATGATAATTTTAATCTTCAAAGTGATGAGATATATATAAGTGCGATAGTTACAAAGAAGGAACATAGATGAGTTATCCAAAATTTTTTGACACCGTAGAGACCATAAAAGTTAGAGACAGATTACTAAGTATACTTGGTGGTTCTAAGAGAGGTGAGTATGAATTTACCTATTTAGATGTAGTAAAATCAGCAGGACATAGCTGTCCGGCAGTTGCAGGTGCATATTTGATTACTTTAGAGGCTATGAAGATACTATATCCAAATGAGCCAGTAGTTAGAGGAGATGTTAAAGTTGAATTTAAAGAGTCTCTTACTGACGGTGTTAGGGGTGTTATAGCAAATGTAGTGACTCAAATAACAGGAGCAACTGATAAGAGTGGCTTTAAAGGTCTAAATGGAAATCACGCAAGACACTCTTTGATGTATTTTGATGCAGATATTGGGTCTCAAGCAAGATTTACAAGAGTAGATAGTGGTAAGAGTGTGGATGTTAGTTATGACCCCTCTTGTGTCAAACCAGATTCGGCTATGCAACCCCTAATGCAAAAAGTGATGCAAGGAGTGGCAACTTCAGAGGAATCAAAAGAATTTGGTAAACTTTGGCAAGATAGAGTTCGAAGAATCCTTGAAAATAGTGCTAGTGTTATAAATGTAGTAGAAGTTTAAAACTTCTACTACTTTAACACTAAAGCAGGAAAATAAGTATGAAGAGTAACAGCAGTAGTTGCCGATAACTTTTTCATTATCTTATCAAACTTATCCTCTTTGTTCCACACAGGACTAACGACTCCACTAAGTTTTGCAACTTTTGCTTTTGCATCGAAACTGACACCTATGCTATCAACTAAGCCAACTTCTTTTGCCTGATAAGCTGTAAATATATGAGCATTTGCAAAGATATTTCTCTTTTTTATGTCAAGATTACGAGCCGTTGCTACATCTTGTGTGAACATATCATAAGTTCCCTGTATGACTTTGTTGAGTTCATTAACCTCATAATCCCTCCAAGGTCTATCTGTTGTACCGACTTTTTTATATCTACCGGCTTGAACACTCTGCGTTTTAATGCCGATAGTTTTCATAAGTCCACTTAGATCAGCACCTTGCATCACAACGCCGATACTCCCAATCATCGAACCGGGATTTACCATAATCTCATCTGCCCAAATACTGGCATAATAACTTCCACTTGCCAAAGTTCCTTTTGCGTAAACAACAACTGGCTTTTTGGCTTTAAGTCTTTTGATAGCATAAGCAATTTCAATAGATGGTGCAACTGCTCCACCGGGAGAATCAACCACAAGTAAAACTCCTTTTACATGAGTGTTTGAAGTTGCATTTTCTATCTGCTCTAAAACTTCTGTAACTTCCATAAGAGGACCGACTAGATTGATTTGTTGAAGATTATTCGGTCTTAAATCTTCTTCACTTGCCGGTATAAAGACAAGAGCAATGATAAGCAAAAATATCATCGCTTTGAAGTGATTTTGAATGTAACTCATTGTAGCCGTTATAGGCGAGAATAGTTTTTTGATAAATCCCATTAATTTTCCTTTTCTAATTTTCCGTTTATGTAAACTTTAGATATATTATATCTATGAAGTATTAAATGAATGGCTAACTCGGCATTTGGTTCTTTGTCTAAATCCAAAACAAGCATATCTGCATTTTTGCCCTCTGCTATCTCTCCTGTATTTAGTCCAAGTGCTAAAGCAGCATCAATTGTTACACTCTTTATGAGTTTGTGTGCCAAATCTAAAAGTGGAAGTTCAGAGTGCATAAATAGTGCAATTTTCATCTCTTCAAAGAGGTCAAGCTTGTAGTTAGAACTAAGTCCGTCAGTTGCTACAATCCATCTGATGTTTTTATCTTCAAGTGCCTTTAAGTCTATCGCACCATTTCCCAACAGTCTGTTTGAAATAGGACAGTGGATGACTGTGTGCTTGTTTGATCTAATCTTTTGAAGTTCATCTTCATTTGCTTTTACAACATGGGTTAGAAGTGCATTAAAACCGTCAAAATAGTCTAAAAATTCTTTTGAATCACTAACAGCAGAGTTTTGTTTTAGAAGGTTTTGAAAAAAATCTTTAAAATCTCCATCACTGTTGTCCAGCCAATTTCTTTCAGCTTCACTTTCCATAAAATGAGCAGTTAGCTTTAACTCTTCATTTTTAACAATTTCAAGTGCTTTTTTTATTAAAACAGGATGAACAGAGTATGGAGAGTGTATGGCTACTGCTGGGTAAAAGCCCTCTCTTTTTATAGATTTTGAAGCATCGAGACGAGATAAAAAATCACCAAAAAGAGCATCTGCCATAGTAGCCTGAGAGCCTATGAGTTCATTGAAAAAAACAACATTTTGTTTGGCTTTTGAACAAGCTTCCAAGTCCATGGCATGTGAACTAATAGCCCCAAAGGTGGTTATTCCACATGCTAACATATTATCTATAGCTTTGTGCATACACTCAGAGTCGCATCCACTGATAAGATCTTCACGATTTTCAATAACACTATAAAGCCAACCCATAAAATCCCCATAGCTAAGCTCTGTTTTGTTAGCACTAAACTCTATGTGAACATGAGCATTTATAAGCCCTGGCATAAGAAGAGAGTTCTCTCTAAGTGTGGTAACCTTGGCATGTGGAAATTCTTCTCGTAACTCATCAAAAGGAGCTATTTTATATATAGTTTTGTCAAATGCCACTGATAAATTTGTGCTGACTCTCTCTCTCATAAGTATATAGTGAGGTGTTATTATTTGCATAGTTCTTCTTTGATATAAATTTTGATGTGTGATTATACAGTTTTTCTACTTTTGATACTCTCTATAAAACTCATTTTAATATAATATTAGATAAAATGGTTTTTTGAAATTACAAGTGACCGATCATAATAAATGACATATGTCATTTATTATGATCGGTCACTTACCAAAGGTAGAAGATGAAAATAGTAGTTATTCAAGGTCCAAATTTAAATATGCTTGGTATTCGTGAGCAAAATATTTACGGTCCAATGAAGTTGGAGCAAATCCATGCTCAAATGAAAGATTTTGCAACTCAAAACAAGTTGGAGATAGAGTTTTTTCAAAGTAACTTAGAGGGTGAAATGGTAGATAAGATTCAAGAGTGTTATGGTGATGCACAGGGTATTATTATAAATGCTGCTGCTTATACTCATACTTCTATCGCCATTCGTGATGCAATTTCTGCTGTAAATATTCCAACTGTTGAAGTACATATCTCTAATATTAATCGTCGTGAAGATTTTAGAAAAGAGAATATGATAGCTCCAGTTTGTACATCATCGGTTGTTGGTTTTGGTCCTTTTGGATACCACTTGGCTATGATGGGTATGTTACAGATTATGTCTGAAATGAAAGCTGCTCAAGAGATGCAAGAGCAAACTCCAACAGCTTAGTATTTAGTAGTTATGTATCTAAGACGCAAACTAAATGATAGTTTAACAACTTTTAAAAGTTTGCATTTTGGGTATAAAACAGGTCAAAAAAGTTCTCATCGATATAGAGTTACTGTAGGTGTGGGTGGAAATGTTGGAGATGTTAAACGAAGATTTGAGCATCTTTTTAATTATTTAAAAAAAGAGAGAAGAGTTGAACTCTTGCAGACATCATTGATTTTGAAAAATCCTCCTTTTGGTTTTAAGAACCAAGATGATTTTTTTAACTCAATAATTGTGCTTCAAGTCACTATGCAACCGGTTGCATTTTTAGATTATTTGATGAGATTAGAGAAAAAATTTGTAAGGCGAAGAAGTTTTGCAAATGCACCAAGGACTTTGGATTTGGATATTATTTTTTTTGATAACAGAGTTGTAGATAGGTTTAATCTTCAAATTCCACATGCCAAGTGGTTCCAGAGAGAAAGTGTACTTATCCCTCTAAAGGATGTTGAGATATGAAGATACTTACATTTACAGGTAAAACACCGTCTGAAGCTCTGAAAAAAGCAAAGTTAGAGATTGGTGATGAGGGTATGCTTATTGAGACTAGAGAAGTCCAGAAAAAAGCTTTAGGCAGAGAAGCTCTTTATGAGATTGTCATAGGAATTGAAGAGGATATGCTTCATGGTACTTATGCAAAAAATGCCAAGCCTTTAAACAGACAAAAACCACTTATACAAGAGAGTGAAGATGTTCTTTATGACATCTCAAATGCTGCAAAGCAGATTTCTAAAATTTCGAATGTTACAGATCCACTTTATGAATATGGAGCTACTTCACCAGAGCAGAGTAGTTATGAGCCAAAAGAGTTAAAAGATATAAAATCAGAGATAAGTAAACTCGGTGATAAGGTCAAGCTAATCCAAAATATGTTTTGGGATGAAAAAGCACCTGATCTTGAAAGTTCTATCCCCTCAGAATTTGCAGAGATATACAGACTTGCTTCCCAGAGTGGAATGAATCCTGAGCATCTTGAGGGTATTATGCGAATGAGTTTGCAACACATGCCAAGCAAGATGAGAGAGAACTCATTGACAGTAAAAAGGTATTTTCAAACGCTGCTGAGAAAAATGATTCCTATTAGGTTAGAGACGCCACCATCAGTTGGTTCTAAAAAAGTGATAATGTTAGTTGGTCCAACAGGTGTAGGTAAAACAACTTCTATCGCTAAACTAGCTGCAAGATATTCTTACTTAATGCAAAAAAGATATAAAGTGGGCTTGGTTGTGCTTGATACTTACCGTATTGGTGCAGTTGAGCAGTTGATGCAGTATGCAAGAATGATGAAACTCGGCATAGAGACTGTTGTTGACCCTCCTGAATTTTCAAGTGCTTTAAACTCTTTGAGATATTGTGATTATATACTTATAGATACTATGGGTTCAAGCCCATACGATAAAGGCAAGATAGAAAAAATTTATGAATGTTTAGAAGCAAATGATACAGAGTACAGTGTAGATGTTGTTTTAGTTATGCCTAGTTCCATTAAGTATGAAGATTTGAAAATAACTTATGATAATTTTTCTTCTCTTAATGTAGATACTCTTATGTTTACAAAACTTGATGAAACGAGAGGTTTTGGAAATATTTTTTCATTGGCCTATGAAACTAAAAAGCCTATAAGTTACTTTTCAGTAGGTCAAGAGGTTCCAGAAGACTTAGTTAGGGCGAGTAGTGACTTTTTAGTTGAATGTCTGCTCAATGGTTTTAACAGGAGTAAGGCATGATGGGTCATCAAGCTCAAAAGCTTGAAGAGTTAATCGCTTCAAGTTCTTATAAAAAATCAAAAAAGACAAGATTTGTTGCCATTACGAGTGGTAAAGGTGGAGTTGGAAAAAGTACAATTAGTTCCAATCTTGCTTATGTCCTTTCTCAAAGTGGTCTAAATGTAGGTATCTTTGATGCAGATATCGGTTTAGCAAATTTAGATGTAATGTTTAATGTCAAGATAAAGAAAAATATTTTACATGTATTAAAGGGTGAAGCCAAAGTTTCAGATATTCTTATCCCAATTACACGAAATCTTATCTTGATACCGGGTGAGAGTGGTGATGAAATACTTAAGTATTCTGATATGGCACTTTTTGAGCGTTTTATGGAAGAAGCACAAGTTTTAGATAAACTTGATGTAATGATTATAGATACCGGCGCTGGAATTGGTGAACATATTCAGATGTTTTTAAATGCTGCTGATGATGTTATAGTTATTACTGTACCAGATCCAGCAGCTATTACGGATGCTTATGCAACCATAAAAACCATCGCTTCTCTTCGTAGTGATATAAGTCTGATTATGAATCAAGTTAAGAATGAAAAAGAGGCAACAGCTATTTTTAACAAGATTAAAAAAGTGGCACTTGCAAATATTGGAGATGATTTAGATCTGAAATTGATTGGAAAAATCAATAATGATGTTAAAGTTTCTTCTGCTGTAAAACAGAGAGCTCTTTTTAGTATAACAAATCCATCATCTCAACCACATAGAGATATAGTGGCAATTGCAAATAATATTGCTAAGAAATTGGAACGAGATGTGCTAGTAACTCCCAATGAGAGTGGGTTAACAGGACTATTTAAGCGTTTAATGGAACATTTTTAGATTTATATTTTTTTTGGGGTAGTTGATGTTGGGTGAGAATTTTGTATATTTTTTTACTGTTGGAGGGTTTTTTATAGGAATAATTTTTGGTATACTAAAATCTTTTGATGCAGAGGGTCTTTTAGTATATACTTTTTTTATAACCACATTTTTTCATCTCTTTTCACATGTTATTATTGCTATGTATTATAAAACTATTACAGGAAAAGTATATTTTTTTCCAAAAGAGCTACATGAGAAAGATTTGGATCTGTTTGTAAAAGAGATTAATAAACGGGAAAAGATGATAGACTCTGCTTGTAAAATAACTGATATAGCGATAAATATAAACTCTAAAGATATTGCTGGGGCAAAATCATGACTTCAGTTGCTTATGTAAATGATATGAAACATAAAGAAGATGAATTGGCTATTCAGTATCTACCTGCCGTAAAAGCGATGGCATTTAGACTTAAAGAGAGACTTCCAAGCTCTATAGATTTTATGGATCTCTCAGCTATAGGTACAGAAGAACTTATAAAACTTGCAAGAAGATATGATGAAACTCTAAATGATTCTTTTTGGGGATATGCTAAAAAACGGGTTTATGGTGCAATGCTTGACTATCTAAGAAGTTTAGATATTTTAAGCCGTGCTAGTAGGAAGTTAGTTAAAGCCATAGACTATGCAGTTGAGGAGTATATGCTCCATCATAATGAAGAGCCGACAGATGAAGAGTTAGCAGAGATACTTGATGAAAGCGTAGATAAGGTTCATGATGCAAGAATAGCATCTACCATTTACACAGTAATGCCACTGCATGACCAGCTACAAGTAGGTGATGAGGGTTCTTCACTTGCAAAGATAGAGAAAGAAGAGTTGATAGAAGTTATTAAAAAAGTTTTATCAGGTTATAAAGAGAGAGAGCAAATAATAATTCAACTTTACTATTTTGAAGAGTTGACACTTAAAGAGATAAGTGATATATTAAATATTACAGAATCAAGAATTTCACAAATTCATAAATCTGTGATTCAAAAAATCAGAGAGAGTGTAGGGGCGTAATATGGCAGATATACTTTCACAAGAAGAGATTGATGCGCTTTTGGATGTTGTTGAAGATGAAGGAGATGATGTTCTTGAGAGTGGTGATGATAATTTAACACCACAAAAACAAGTAACGCTTTATGACTTTAAAAGACCAAATAGAGTTTCAAAAGAGCAGCTTCGTGCTTTTCGTGGTGTGCATGATAAAATGGCAAGGTCTTTAGCTTCTCAAATATCTTCCATAATGCGTTCTATCGTTGAGATTCAGTTTCATTCTGTAGATCAGATGACTTATGGTGAGTTTTTGATGTCTCTGCCAAATCCAACAAGTTTTAATGTTTTTTCTATAAAACCATTGGAAGGAAGTGGAGTTATAGAGATAAACCCTTCAATCGCCTTTCCTATGCTTGACAGATTATTGGGTGGTAAGGGTGAGCCTTTTGATGCAAGTCGTGAATTTTCCGATATTGAACTTAGTCTTTTTGAGACAATTTTAAGAGTTATGATGAGTACACTTAAAGAGGCTTGGGGACCGGTTATGGAAGTTTATCCGACTATCGAGTCTAAAGAGTCTAGTCCAAATGTTGTTCAAATTGTTGCACAAAATGAGATTGTTGTTATGGTTGTGATGGAGATTATTATTGGGCATAGTTCTGGTATGATGAATATCTGTTATCCTGTAATTTCATTAGAACCGATTTTACCTAAACTGGCTTCCCGTGATTTGATGTTAAATGAGACAAGTTCTAAAAAAAGTAGAAACACTGAACTTCAAGTTTTACTTGGTGGTGCAAAAGTGACTGTTGAAGCAGATTTAGGTGGTGCAGAACTGACCTTAGGTGATGTTTTGGAGTTACAAGTTGGAGATGTGCTAAGGCTTTCTAGCCCAGCAGATGATATTGTAACTTTATGTATAGATGGAAAAGATAGATTTAGAGGTGAAATAGGTTTAAGAAGATTTAGAAAGTCTATTCAGATTACAGAGATAATAGATACTGAAAAAGATGCTGTTAAACGCGCTTTAGAAAACTTTGAACAACTAAGACATGAGAAAATATCTGGCGTCAAAAATATTATACATGATGATGATTATAATGAAGAAGAGGAGTAGATAAATGAATGAATTTATGAAATTATTTGAAAGTGAGACTGTTGGTACAATTGAAGCATTAATAGGTCAGGCTCCAACTCTTGAATTGCATGAAGAGCAGGATTTATCTATTATATCCAATATTGTTCCCCCTATTGTACTGCTTAAATTGAGTGTTTCCGGTGATGTTGATGCAAATGTTATGGTGGCACTGCCGGCAAATCTATCTGCATCTTTATCAGATATGATGTTAGGAGAAGATGTAAGTGATAGAGAAGATGTAAGTGAAGATGATTTAGATGCTACAAAAGAGATAGTTTCTAATATTTTTGGGGCAATAGGAAATACTCTGTCTGCTCAAAAAGAGATACCTCTCTTATCATTTAAAATTGATAATATTGAATTTATTAATGGAGAGGAAGAGATTAGTTTAGAAGCATTTAATAAAATGTTTGTTTATAAATTTTCAATTGATTCTTTAAACTCTTTATTGATGTTTATAATGGATGAAAAATTAACTAATGCTTTATCCGGAACTTCACAAGAGGAAGAAAAAAGTCCTGTTTTAGATTCCGTATCTTCGCAAAGTTCGTCTTCAAGCGTCGAACTTAGTGGTGATGAGATAAATAATATATCACTGATAATGGATGTTAAACTTCCTGTTAGAGTTAGAATAGGTAAGAAAAAAATGTTGTTAAAAGATGTGCTAAATATGGATATTGGTTCTGTTATAGAGTTAAATCAGTTGGCAAATGATCCATTAGATATATTGGTTGATAATCATGTTGTTGCACAAGGGGAAGTTGTTATTGTTGATGGAAACTTTGGTGTTCAGATAACTACTATTGGAACTAAAAAAGAAAGACTAACTCAACTTAAAACATAGTTGAAAAAAATATGAAAAATAGTGAACTGGCTAAAAGGTATGTAAAAGACATTAAGTCTGCTGATGTCTGGAGTGTTTTTAGAATTATTGCTGACTTTGTTAAAGGTTTTGATGAACTTGGAGAACTTGGACCAGCTGTAACAATATTTGGAAGTGCAAGAACGCACAAAAGCGATTTCTACTATAAAGAGTCTCAAAAATTAGCTTCTATGCTAGCTGATAGAGGTTTTAATATAATGACAGGTGGTGGACCTGGGATTATGGAAGCAGCAAACAGAGGTGCAAAAAAGTATGAAGAAGTAGAGTCGATAGGTCTCAATATTGATCTTCCTTATGAGCAGACAAAAAATCAATATACCACTAAAAATTTGAGTTTTGATTACTTTTTTTCCAGAAAGGTAATGTTAGTAAAATATTCGATGGCATATGTTATTTTTCCAGGTGGTTTTGGAACTTTAGATGAACTTTTTGAGGCATTAACTTTAGCTCAAACTAGAAAAATTACAGGTGTTAAAATTTTTGTTGTCGGAGTTGAATTTTATAAGCCTCTTTTAGAATTTTTAAAAACTAAGTTGCTAGATGGTGGTATGATTGCTTTAGATGATTTACATATGATTAAATTATCTGATGACTTAGAATGTATAGTAGATGAGATAGAGAAGTCTCTTTTGACACAGATTGAAGTCTTAAAAGAAGCAGGTTTAGGTGATACAAAATATTATAAATCTTTAGCAGATTTTTCGCAAGATAGAGATAAAAGATGAAAGTTTTAGTTGGTATGAGTGGAGGAGTTGATTCTACTGTTTGCGCACTTTTATTAAAAGAGGAGGGTTATGAGGTAGAGGGGTTATATATGAAACTCCACTCTAAAGCTGGATATCATGAAGTACATCAAGCTCGTGCTCAGATGGCAGCAGATTTTGTTGGAATGAAACTTCATGTATTAGATTTGCAGGAGATATTTAAAAGAGAAGTCTTTCAACCTTTTATAGATACATATGCTGATGGAAAAACACCAAATCCGTGTGCACTCTGTAATAGAAGTTTGAAGTTTGGTGAGATGATTAAGGTTGCTGATAAAATTGGTGCAGATTATTTGGCAACTGGACACTATATAAAAACAGATGGAAAATATTTTTATGAAGCTACTGATGATTTAAAAGATCAGAGTTATTTTTTGTTTTATGTAAAAAAAGATATTTTACCAAGATTACTATTTCCGTTAGGCAGTAGAAAAAAAAGTGAGATTAAAGATATAGCAGCATCTATAGAAGGATTGGAATCTTTTGCTTCACAAGGTGAATCCAATGAGATATGTTTTGTTGAAACTACATATACTGATGTATTGAAAGATTTCGTAGAAGTAGATAGAGTTGGTGAAGTGCTTGATAAAGATGGGAATGTAGTAGGTGAGCATAAAGGTTATATGCACTATACAATTGGTAAAAGAAAAGGTTTTACCGTAAAAGGTGCACATGAACCTCATTATGTTTTAAGTATAAATCCTAAGAAAAACCAAATAGTAGTAGGTAAAAAAGATGAGTTGGCATGTAGAAGTGTAGTGTTAGATAAATTAAATATGTTTTGTGATGAAAAAAAATTCGAAACAACTGTAAAATTAAGGTATAGAACAAAAGCTGTACCATGTAGTGTAGAGATTAAAAATAATAAAGCATTTGTATTATTAAAAGAGAGTGTATTTGGTGTCGCCATTGGTCAGGCAGCAGTCTTTTATGATGACAACAGATTAATTGGTGGTGGTTGGATTGCCAAAGTTTAGTTACTAATCATTTGCAACTAAATACAACCAAACTATTTCTTCCAAACTTCTCCAAAAATTAAGCAATCCCTAAGTAATTTCCTCCTATAATTCCCATCCACAAACAGAGACACCTAAAGTTTAGGAGTCAGAACGAGAGTTCAGATTG
>JAYELK010000166.1:0-1448 GCA_034717415.1 Campylobacterota bacterium
TCCAGTTATATATAAAAAAACAAATACTAAAACTACCATAAGCAAGATTGGCAGAATCATATAGTTCATACTAGCTTTTTTCAGAGCTATATCTTCTACTTTTTGTGGAGTAAATTTTGCATTTTTCATTGGACCTATATCTATGTTAAACCATACAACTAAAAATGTAACCATCAAAGCACTAAGGGCATAAAAATTATAAAAAACTGCACTGATTAAAATATCAACACTGTTTCCACTAATCATTCCCTGAGAAATTTGAGTAGAAATCAGACCAAGCAAAAGAGCACCCCAGCCATTCAAAACTATCAAAGAACATATAGGTGCAGATGTTGAATCACAAACAAAAGCCAACTTGGCATGTGGAACCCTCTGTTTATCACAAACAGATTTTCCAACAGCACCGGCAATCAACGCAGTGATAGATGATTCTATAAAAATAACAACACCTATTATATAACTAAGAAGAAGTGCAGAACGGGAAGACTTAACAAGATTCCTTCTCTTTTGAATATACTCAACAAAACCTTCAATACCACCAGATTTTTCAATCAGAGCCATAATACTTCCAACCAAAATTGCAAAACCTAAAGTTTTAAGGATCCAAGCTTGTGATAAAAGAGAGATGAAAAGCGAAAACAGGGCTTCTAAAGAGAGAATAAATGAAAAGTCATTTAGTATAAAAAGTCCTAAAAATACTCCCCCAAAAAGCGATAAAAGTACATTTTTCGAGTAGATCGCTAAAACGATAGCAAGTAGCGACGGAAACAGGGAGAGTACTGAGAATTCTATAAAGAGAGCCTAAAACTCTATAGCAAGAAGAATTAGACCTGCTCTGCCAAATTTCTCTTTATAGAGTTCACACTCTTTTGTAGTAACCTCTTTAAAGCCAAGTTTTTTATAGTACATAAGAGTTTCAAAAGAACCTATCTCAACTATAGTCTGAGCAATTCTATAGCCTTTTAGTCTTGCAGTTAGAAGACTTTTTTGCATCAGAGTTTTTAAGATACCAACATCTATAAACCCCTCTAACTCTTCCATAAAGTCAAACATAAGAGTCCTTTTGTTGAGATCAAACTCACACTCATAGATAACTTCTAAACTCTTTGAGACATCATCACTACATCCAACTTCTTTGAGTGCATCTACAAAAGTTTGTTTTGTTGCAATACGAGGCTCATAACTACAGAGTGTACCAACACTCTTTCCATCAACTTCTGCTATTAAAAAATTATTAAAATGACAATGGTTTTTTGCTTCGGTCTGTGTCAAAACCTCTAAGCTTTTTAAAACTTCCTTATCACTCTTTTGGTTAAATATCAAATCAAAGATACCCTTTTTTTTACCGGCTCTTGAACTTTGCAGTATCATCTGTGCCAAAAAAGGTGCATCCCCAATAGTTGCTTTTCTTATCTTAATACTCATCTCTTCTTCTTAATTAAATTCAT
>JAYELK010000167.1:0-7367 GCA_034717415.1 Campylobacterota bacterium
TCAGATTTATTCTTATAAAACAATAAAGATAATTTAACTAGGCACTACAAATTTTATCAAAAATTTATAACCCTATTTTAAGGAGTTTGCTGATTATCGGTGTGGTGCTTTTGTCTTAAGTCAGGAATATGTTTGTTTAAAAAGTTGTTTCTAAATTGTTGATAGTCAATAGTTAGAATGTGAGACTCTTCAAGAAGTTCAATATTGGAAAATGAGTATAGAGTATCGCTGGTTATATCAGAAATTTCGCTAAGCATACTCTCTTTATATATATAGTATAAAAATATTTCATTGTCATGTTTATCTATCTTATAGGATTTAGCCAGACCATCAACTAAAAAAAGAAGGCTATTACTCTCTTTCTTTTCATAGTGTAGAATATAATCTTTGCTATAAGAGTTGATAGAAGATATAGATGCTAGTAAATCTACATCTTCATCATTTAAAGTGCTGAAAAAATCTAATGATTTTATAATACTCTTAATAGATAAATTTGAACTAATTATTCTACTCCTATACAATCTTTTTGTGTAATATCAAATCGGTAAAGTGGTGCTTTTGTTATTGCGTTTATATAAGCATAAGATATATTGATTTGTGAGTTTAAAAATCTTTTTGAAGATTGACAAATTCCTTTCTTTACAACTTTTTGCATTCTATCTTTACTATCTTTTATAACAGTTTTATCGCTTTTTGCACCTGTGTTAATCTCAAAAGTATAGACTAGAGTTAAACCTTCGTTGTTTATATCTGTAAAGCTTGTGTATTTATCAACAACTTGTGGCAGAGTGCTTTTAATCTCTTCTACAGCCATTCTTACTACTTCTTTATTTTGAGATTTCATCTCTTTTGTGGGAAACTCGGCTGTTTTTGATTTTATTTCTGCATTCAAAGTGATGATGTTTAGAGTTGTTACCATAACGAGGGCTAAAATTGATTTTTTCATTTTACCTACTTTTTTTAAGCAGTATTGTACATTGCTTTTGGTTATCTTTATTAAATTTTAGAGTATTTACTGCCAAATTTATCATTCCACCACTCTTGGGGCGAGTAAGAAGTTTTTTTGATTTTGTCTTCATCAAAAGAGTATTCATAGGAGTTACAGTAGTCTAAAATGATTTCGTAGGCTTCATTTATCTGCATACTCATCTTTGTAGCTTTTTCTTCATTTTGTGGATGTTTGTCAGGATGCCATTTTTTCATAAGATTTTTATAGCTTAGTTTGATCTCTTTAAGTGTTGAGGTTTCACGAAGTCCAAGGAGTGATTTGGACTTCATTATTTGTTCAAAGGAGTGCAAGGAGGTTCTTAATCTTGTTGTTGTCTCATGTAGGCAGGAATATCTAAATAGTCACTGTTAAAGTCACCACCAACTACAAGTCTTGGGCGAACCTTAGCTACTGGAGGAGGAGTTTCACTTATAAAATCTTCATTGTTAGTTAAATCTTTTTCAAAACCTGTTGCAACGATAGTGATTTTTATGTAATTTTCAGCAATAGTATTATCTGTTGAAGTACCCCAGATGACTTCTGCATCTTCATGCGCACTATCATGAACAACTTCCATAGCTTCAGCTAACTCCATCATTGGAAAATCCGGATGTATATTAAAATGTACTAAAACACCCATCGCCCCATTTATAGACATATTATCTAATAAAGGAGACTCTATAGCAGCTTTGATAGCCTCATAAGCTGCATTTTCACCCTCGTGTTCACCTACACCCATCAGTGCCATACCTTTATGACTCATAACAGTTTGCAGATCGGCAAAGTCAAGGTTTATGTCATTTTCTCCACTAGAGAGGATAACACCTGAAGTTCCACTTACGGCTTGTGCTAAAACACCATCTACTATTTTAAAACTATCCTTCATGCCAAGTCTTCTATCAATTATAGATAGAAGTTTATCATTAGGAATTACAACTATTGAATCACTCTCTTTTTTAAGTTCTTCAAGACCTGCTTCTGCAATTTTGAGTCTTTTTCGTCCTTCAAATGCAAAAGGTTTAGTAACTATTGAGATAGTTAAAGCTCCAATCTCTTTTGCAATCTGAGCTACTATAGGAGCAGCACCTGTACCTGTACCACCACCGAGACCGGCAGAGATAAATACTATATCAGCACCCTCTAAGGCACTTCTAATCTCATCATAGTTTTCAAGTGCAGAATCTTTACCGATAGATGGTTTCATTCCAGCACCAAGACCTTTTGTAAGTTTAGTACCTATTTGGATTTTAGAAGCAGCACTCGTTTCATTCAAAACTTGAGCATCTGTGTTAATTAACATCATTTCAATGTTACTAACACCTTCATTTAGCATGTGACCAATCATATTGCCACCACCACCACCAACACCGACAGCAATAATTCTTGCTCCACTTACGCTCTGTGCTTCCTCTACTACAAATGCTTCCATTATCTCACTCCTTTAAAATAATTGTGTTGCCCAGTTCCAAAACTTGCTAAAAGCATTGGCTTCATCACTTTTTTTATCTTGCTTAGATGGTAAAGTTACCATTTTTTCTTTTGAAATCTCCTCTTGCTGAGGAGCCACGGGTATATCTGTGTCATTTGTAAAATCAACACTGCTTTTCTCTTTTGGTTCTTCATTTGAGTGTCTTACTTTTTTGTTTACATCTATTTCGTAAGGGGTATATGAAGAAGCAGAGTACATAATAAGTCCAACAGCAGTTGAATACTCTGGTCCTCTTAGATTTTCAAAGAGTCCATCCATCTCTTTTGGTTTAGCTAAACGGACAGGTACAGAACTAAAAGTTGCAACTGCTAAGTCTCTGATACCTTCCATTTTTGAAAAACCACCGGTTAAGATAACACCGGCACCAATTTGATCTTTTAAGCCACTATTTTCTATAAACTGAGCCAAAATCATAAGAGTCTCTTCAACTCTTGCAAAGATAACATTGTGAACTACTTCAAGTGAAACTTCATGAGTTGTAGTTTCATCACCTATAATAGGGAGTTCTATAAGATCGTTTGTTGGTGTTAAAAGTGAACCGTAACTTAGTTTTACAGAGTCTGCAACATTGAGTGGGGTGTGAAGTGCCATAGAAAGGTCACTTGTTGCATGGTTTGAACCTACACCCAAAAAGTCATTATATCGGATAGAATTTCCGGAATATATAGTAATATTACTTGTGTTACCACCCATATCTATAACTGCTACACCTAACTCTTTTTCATCTTCATTTAATGTTGCAATAGAAGAAGCATAAGCACTCATAAGTACATTTTCTACTTCTATACCGGCACCACGAACTGCCTTTTTAAGGTTGTTGAGATTTGATTTTTGAGTAGTGATTATATGAGTCTCAACTTCAAGTCTTGAAGCATTCATGCCAAGTGGGTCTTCTATAAAATCTTGGTCATCTACTTTAAAATTAAAAGGAAGAGCATGTAAAACCTCATGCTCATTAGGAATGTTCGCATTATATAAAGAGGTGTGCATAACTCTCTCTATCTCTTTGAAACTAATCTCTTTATTTGGTATATTTACGATTCCGTTGGAATTT
Source organism: Campylobacterota bacterium (assembly GCA_034717415.1). Lineage (GTDB taxonomy): Bacteria > Campylobacterota > Campylobacteria > Campylobacterales > Sulfurimonadaceae > Sulfurimonas. The sequence goes on from JAYELK010000167.1 coordinate 3,532, forward strand.
AAACTTTTAGTGTAAGCACCAGATATAGAAACTATAGCAGTTTTAATATCACTTCCCGATACTCTTTTAGCATCAGAAACTGCTGCTTTTATAGATTTTGAAGCTAACTCTATGTTTGTTATGCTTCCTTTTCTTAGTCCCTGCGCCTTAGTTGTTCCAGCCCCAGTTACTGCAATAGAATTATCATCATTTATTTGAGCAATGATTGCACATATTTTTGTTGAGCCAATATCTATGGCTAAAACAGTTTTACTCAACTTAGAGTCCTTCGATAAAAATCTCTGTTTTGTACTTGTTTTTTAGGCTTTTAATAAGCCCCTCATTAAACATAGCACTTTTAATTTTGATAATAGAATCATCTTTTTTACTATTGTCTTTTTCAAGCAACTTTTGTTCCAAAATGTTGTAAAGAACGATAGTTCCATTATCTAGTGAGATAAAACCTCTTTTTTTATTTTGGTTAAATAGTTTCATTAAAAATTGATTTGCATCCATTACATGCATATTTGTCAATTTAACAGCATCACTGTTTGTAATAAAGTCAGTAGTTTTACCACTAAATGTAGCCACAGAATTTTCTGCCAACTCTAGGAGTTTAGATTTTTTCATTTCTGCTGTATATAGAGGTAAGATAGCCTCTTTTGCCTCTTCGTAAGTTTTTGCTTTTGATGGGTTTACTTTGATTAACTCAAAAGTAAAGTATTCTCCATTCAGTGCAACAGGCTTTAAAAAAGGAGATGCTAAATTTAGTTTAGAGATTTTGTCTAAAACTTCTTTGTTATAAGGATTAACTGAAGCTGAAATAGTTGCCGTAGATAATTTAACATCATCTGTTAGTTTCCCTTTTTTATAAGCTATATAAGTTCTAAGTGCTGAATCTTTTGTAGCTTTTGCATCTAGTTCTGCTATAACGGCCTCTTGTGCATCTTCTTGAGGAAGAATTTTTCCATCACTATCTTTAAAGTGAGTTTTGTTATCACTATAATATTCACTGATTTTAGCATCATCATAACTCTTTGATACTTTTTCTTGTTTGATATATTTAATCTCATAGCTAACTTCACTCATAAAATCTTGTTGATGAGTCTCCCAATATGGTTTTAAAAATGTATCAGTCGTTTCAATGCTGATAGTAGAGTCATTTAAAACTTTATAGTTTATCTTGTCTGCAATTCTCATAATTGTAGGGATGATTTCTGCCTCACTTTCATTTATATTTACAGGCAGTAGTTTAAGAGTCTTTTGAATAAGTAGCTGTTTTTTCATATCATTTTCATAGGCTTGTACACTTAAGTTGTTTCTTCCTAACACTTTTTTATAGATCTCTTTGTCAAAAACACCATCTTTGAAAAAGTAATCTTGCTTTTTAATTTCTGCTAGAAGTTCTTCATCACTAATTTGTAAATCGTATGAAGATGCAAGGTTTAAGATAAGCGCTTGACTGGTTAGTTGTTGAAGTGCCTGACTTTGAAGACCAAAACTTTTAGCTTTTTCTTCATCAAAATCTCCTTGAAACATCTTGCTGTACTGACCATAAAGATTAGAATAACTTTTTTGCAATTCGCCCATTGTTATCTCAACATCTCCAACTTTTGCTACTGCACCAGCCTTGTCACCATAGCTATACTGACCCCAACCAACAAAACCGGCACCAACAAAAGCGATGGTGGAAATCCAAATTGTAATGATGAGATATTTTTTATGTCTTTGCATCCATGTAATCATTGAGTATAAACCTTAATTATAATATTTTTGTAATTCTATGTAATTTCGTATTAAAACTTGATAAAAAGGTGCTGTAAAGGTATAATTTCATTATGAAAAATGAAGAACTTAAAAATAGAGACTTGGATGTTTTGTGGCATCCGTGTACTCAGATGAAAGACCATGAGACTTTGCCGCTTATTCCGATCAAAAAAGCTCATGGGGTATATTTAGAAGATTTTGAGGGTAATCGTTATATAGATGCCATAAGTAGTTGGTGGGTAAATATGTTTGGGCATACAAACTCCTATATAAATGAGAAGATAAAAGAGCAACTTGATACTTTGGAGCATGTGATACTTGCCGGATTTACTCATGAACAGGTTATAAAACTTTCAGAGAGGTTGGTGCAACTAACACCAAAAGGATTGGATAAATGTTTCTATTCAGATAATGGTTCAAGTGCTGTAGAAGTAGCACTTAAGATGAGTTATCATGCACATTTAAATGATGGTGAAAAAAACAAAACTATCTTTGTTTCACTTACAAACTCTTATCATGGTGAGACTGTTGGTGCTTTAAGTGTTGGTGATGTTGAACTTTATAAAGATACTTATGAGCCACTTTTACTTAAAACTATCCAAACTCCTGTTCCAAAAGATATGAGTATCCAAGCAGCAAAAGAAGCAGCAATCCACTTTGAAGAGTTGTGTAAAACAAGAGCCGATGAGATAAGTGCCATAATCTTAGAACCACTTATCCAAGGTGCCGGATATATGCATATGTATCATGGAGAGTTTTTAGTTCTGGTTCGTGAGATATGCAGTAAATATAATGTACATCTGATTGCTGATGAAGTGATGGTTGGATTTGGTAGAACAGGGGAGCTCTTTGCATGTGAAAAAGCCGGTATAACGCCTGACTTTATAGTTCTGTCTAAAGGTTTGACAGGTGGTTATCTTCCACTCTCTGTTGTTCTTACAAGTAATGAAATTTATGCAAAATTTTATTGTGAGTATAGTGAATATAAAGCATTTTTACACTCTCACTCCTATACTGGAAATGCTTTGGCATGTAGCGCTGCAAATGCAACGCTTGATATATTTGAAAATGAAGATATTATAGAAAAAAATAGAGTTATAGCTAATTATATGGGTGAAAAACTGCAAAAATTTAAAGAACTTGAAAATGTAGCTGAGGTTCGTCAAACCGGTATGATTTGTGTAGTTGAGTTAAAAGGTTATAAAGCCGAGCAGAGAATAGGGTTAAAAGTTTATCAGTATGGACTTAAAAAAGGTGTGCTACTTCGTCCTCTTGGGCATGTGGTCTATTTTATGCCTCCGTACATCATAACAAACGAAGAGATTGATAAGATGATGGATACAGCTTATGAGGCTATAACTCTTTTGAATTAGTCAAAACCAGTGTCAAAATCTGGCTTATCTAACATAAGAAGTCTGCAACTTTTTTCTAAGATAGCGAGTTTTTTTGCCATACCATGAAGATCTCTGTTAAAAGCATAGACTCCATACCCACGAATGACCATAATATCTGTTTTTTTGGTTTGAAAGTATTGAGTGATTTCACTTTGAGCTCTATCATACCAGTCATCAAACTGTTTAGGGTCTATAATCTCAAGTGAACCTATCTCTTTGTAACCAAAATAGTCTTTTGGCGTAATGATGTTATGCTCAAGTGAATAGGCTGTTGTAAAAGGTGGCACACTAAAGCAGATAAACTTTGCATCAGACATTTGAGAGTAGATACTGTAGTGTATCTTTGCATCTAAACTTGCCTGATTCCAGCGATAATCTTTTTTAAAGTACAACTCTATAAGAGAGTCTTTATCCAGAGCATCAAAAACAGCTTCTTTAGTGTTTATAAGAAAACGGTTAGACTCTGTTTTTGCAGATAGCGAACCATGATAGATACCAAAAAAATCTTTTCTAAACATAGATAAAGCCAGAGTTGAGAGTTGATTTTTTAGATGTGTTTTGTTCATATATACCTTCTACCAAAAATTTTTGTAAAATACATACAAAGAGATAAGCAAGATAACGATTTTTCCTTAGGAATTATCTTTTAACCTTAAACCTATTTTGTTAAAGATAAGAACCTCAATACGAGTCTGT
>JAYELK010000168.1:0-7353 GCA_034717415.1 Campylobacterota bacterium
ACTAATTTGTTAAATCTCATTTTATTTCTCCTTCTAAATTAAGACAAAGTAGACTTCAAACAAAGTCCACCAACCATTTTCGTTTTCTAAATACACTGTACGCTAAACACAGCATACCGAATCAGAATTGACAGTAGTTTATTATTTTTTCTAGCAAGAACCATTGACTTAAATCAATTATTATAATTAATTTTCTTATTTTATATAAAATTCAGTATTAATGTAACTTTTTGGATATATAAGTTTTTATTATGAAGGATTAAAGTGTTTAAATTAGTCAGAAGTTAGGCGAGAAATGCAATGATAAAAGAGTTATTTATACTCTTTTATATCATTTAGTAGTTGTTCTAAGTGGTTATTGTATTCTTTGAGTATAGTTGAAAAACTTTTTTCTTCTATATTATGTATAGCCTCTTTTAAATTTTGTGCAATACCTTGCACTCTGTCTGCCCCTATATTTGCTGTAACACCTACTATGTCTAAAAGAATTTTATCTGCTTCTTGTAATTGTTTGTTATCTAAGAATTCTTTTATTTTTTTTGTAGAGTCGGAATAAGTCTTGACAAATTCATCTAGTATCTCATGATAGAAATCTGCATCTCCACCACATATTTCTAATCCCTTGTCTCCATTTAGTTCTTTTGTCATTACAACTTCCACAAACTTATCGCTATCATCCTTTTTTTTACTATAAGCATAAAGAATATCATAAAGAGCATCCATTCTAAGTGGCTTTTCAAGATGTTCTTCCATTCCGGCATCACTCATCTTTTTAATATCATCAGATGCAGTATCACCACTAAGTGCTACTACTACAATATGCTCATAGTCTGGATTTGCCCTGATAAGTCTTGTTGCTTGGAATCCATCAACTCTTGGCATGTGGGCATCCATAAGTATGATAGTAAAGTTTTTGTCTTCTTTTAAAATATCTAAAGCATCTTGACCGTCATCAGCTATTGTGATTTCTATACCTGTATCGGCTAGAAGACCACTGATTACTTTTTGGTTGATTAAGTTGTCTTCTGCTACTAAAATTCTTGTACCACTAAACTCTTTGAAATTGTCTTTTGTGATTTTCCCATGTGGAGGAACATCTCTTTTTACTCTTTTTGGCTTATCGCTTCTCTCTTTTTTTCCTGGTTTAGGTTTAACCTTTTCCTCACTACCAAAGCTTCCCTCTTCTGTACCATGTAGCAAATCTACTTCTTGTCGATTTTGCGTTAGTTGGATTTCCGGAGTTATAGTTTCTAAATCTATAGTGATTTTTTCTTTATCTTCTTTCGTCGTTGTTTCCTCAATAGTAGTATCTATGCTCTCTTTTATCTCCTCCTCTTTTGTTTTTTCTTTAGACTTAGACTTCTTAATCATAATGTATACAATAGTAACAAGTACAACAGATACAAAAGCAACAATCTCCATCAAATAAGTTTCTAACATTTCAATCTCTTGCATTAAAGACTTCCTTAATTAAATATTCTGTGTTAATCATACAGTAATAAAAATTAATGTATAATTTAAATAAAATAATTGAGAGGGTTTGTAGTGCAAAATATTCCACATATTCCGGTTTTGTATCGAGAAGTGATAGATGCTTTTAAAGATATTGAAAAAGGAGTAGTTGTAGATTGCACCATGGGGTATGGTGGACACTCTTCTATGATACTTGAAGCGAACCCAGATGCTAAGCTTATTGCAATAGATCAAGATCAGACTGCCATAGATTTCTCAACGCAAAGATTAGAAAAGTACGAGGGTAGGGTGGAGATTAAAAAAGGTCGATTTTCAGCTCTCATAAAAGATATTTTAAATGAAGTGAATAAAGAAGATGTAAAAGGTTTGTTAGCAGATATAGGTGTTTCATCACTTCAACTTGACCAAAAAGATAGAGGTTTTTCATATGAGAGTGACAATCTTGATATGAGAATGGACAGAGATGCTCCATTAAGCGCTGCAAATGTTGTTAATGAATACTCTGTTTTAGAGTTGGAAAAAATTCTTTTGGAGTATGGAGAACTTAGAAATTATAAAAAATTGGCATCAGTGATTGTGCAAAATCGTCCATTTTCTTCTGCAAAAGAGTTAAGTGATACCCTTAAATCTCACATGCCACATGGGAAAAAGATTCATCCGGCAACGCTTCTTATGCAAGCTATTCGCATAGAAGTAAATGATGAACTTGGAGAATTAAAGTCACTTTTACAAAGTATAGAAGAAGCTAGATTTCCACATGCCAAGGTAGCTATCATCTCTTTTCACTCCTTAGAAGACCGTATAGTCAAACAAGCATTTAGTAGATGGTCTAAGTCCTGCATCTGTCCAAGTGAGGCTATGAGATGTACATGTGGTAACAATCATTCTCTTGGTAAGATTATAACTCGAAAGCCTATAATGGCTAAAGATGATGAGTTAAAAGAGAATCCAAGAAGCAGAAGTGCTAAGATGAGAATCTTTGAGATGGATATTGGATGAGTGATAAAGTTGAACTTTTAGATGAAGTATCATTAGTTTTAAATCCAAAAAAAAAGCTTGATTTTAATTATTTATTATATATATTGCTGATTTTATCATTTGTTTGTGTAACACTTTTTCCCAAAATATATATACAGCAACAGATATACTTTAAAAGCAGAGATATTTCCAAGTTAAAAGGGGAATATGATACTCTCAAAGAGGAAAATAGACTCATAAGTGCTTCTGTTGAATCTATTAAATTTAAAAACCAAATATTAGATACACTTTTTTAGGATAGGAAATTAATGCTTCGACGCTTTTTAGAATTTGCCATAGATAAACCACTGTTAAATAATATGTTGCTCATATTTATTATGCTCTTATCAATTTTTGCATACATCAATATACCAAAAGAGATATTTCCTCCAATGGCAATGGATAAGGTTTCCATAACTGGTGGATATGCAGGCACTTCAGCAGATGTGCTTGATAAGATGGTTGTCAAAACTATAGAAGATGATTTGCAAAATATAGATGAACTTGATGTTATGACAAGTATCATAAAAAATGGTTCTTTTCTTATAAATGTAGATATAAAACCCTCTTCAGACAACAGTAGTGTTTTAAATGATGTTAAAGATATTATCAGTGGAGTAAGAAAAGATCTGCCTGCTGATATGGCAGAACCAATAGCCAAAATATCTACTCATGCTTTTCCTTTAGTTCTTATTGCTCTTGCTGGTGATGTAGATAAAAAAGAGTTGTTAAATAGAGCAGATGAGTTGAAAAGTCAGCTTAGTTCACTTAAAGATTTAAGTGAAATATCTATTCGTGGAGATGCAGAAGATGAGTTGGATATTCGACTAAATGAGCAGAAGATTTTAGCCTATGGACTACAACCTTCTTTGGTTGTTGCAGCATTAAGAAAGATAAGTTCAATTTTTCCGGTTGGAACTATCAAAGAGAAGGGTTCGCATCTATATATATCAACATTTAATGGGGAAAAAACTAAAGATAGTATAGAAGATACTATTATAAGTGTCTCTGGGCTTAGAATTCGCATTGGTGATATAGCAAAAGTATCATTTGAACTTAGTGATGAATCAGAACTATCACACTATAACGGTCAGAGAAATATATCTATAAATGTTACAAAGTCTAAAGATGGTAATGCAATTTCATTGGTAAAAGATATAAGAGAGATTTTAAAGAAAAACTCAGCCAAACATACTCATCTAAAGTATGAAATATATACAGATACTTCTGTTTGGATTAAAAATCGTCTTAATACTGTTTTTTCAAATATACTTTTTGGTCTTATGCTTGTCTCTATAGCTATGCTTGTTTTTATTAACCGTGGTATTGCTTTGGTTGTTGCTATTGGTATACCTGTAAGTTTTATGATGGGTCTGATTGTAAGTGAGATTTTAGGGCATAGTCTAAATATGCTCTCACTTCTTGGTGCTTTGATAGCACTTGGTATGCTTGTAGATGAAGCGATAGTTGTTGCTGAGAATATATACCGGCATTTAGAAGAGGGGATGGAGAGACGAGAGGCTGCCATAGTTGGTGCAACTGAGATGTTTCCGGCTGTTTTAACGGCTACTCTTACAACGGTATTTGCTTTTTTACCTATGCTTCTGCTTAGTGGAGAGATGGGTACTTTTATAAAGATTATACCTATTATGATTACTGTGCTTCTTCTTGCATCTCTGTTTGAAGCTTTTTACTTTTTACCTCTACATGCTTATGATTATTTGAGAGTTTCAAAAGATGATAGTTTTACAAAAAAATTGTGGAAGAAGATGCATTTATGGCATAGTGCAACTTTGTATTTTGTTTTTAGGAGAAAGTGGATTTCACTTATAGTTATAGTTGTGAGTGTTTTATCTTTAACAGTTATGTTAGTTAAACATTCAAAATTTCAACTTTTTCCTGATTTTGATACTACACAAGTCTATGTTTATGGTTCAGTAGATGTAAATAGTGAACTTCAAGATACAGAAGCAGCTGTGACAAGAGTTGAAAAAATACTACTTGCAAAACTAGATAAAGATGATGTTTCATCTGTTACTTCAGTTATTGGATTTAGACTAGATGCAAAAAATAAGCCGGAGATGGGGGATAATCTTTTTCATATTTTTATTGACCTGCATGATAGGGCTCCTGTGAATATCTTTGATACCTATATCAGTCCACTTTTTTCTATAGATTATAATCGTGATTCTTTAACAAGACAAAATGACGCTAAAGATATAGGAAAAACTATAGATAAATTTTTGGAAGATACAAGAGGGTTAAAAGAGAGAGATAAAGTGCTTTTCGAAGAGTTGGTGGTTAAGGTTCCCGGTGCCGGAATGGTTGCACATGATATAGAGATAAGTTTGAGTGGTAAAGATGAAAAAAGCATAATTGACGGTATAAAATATTTAAATGAAGAGATGTCTAAAATAGATGGGGTAGATAACATAACAGATGATGCAGATGTAGGTGAAAAGGAGTTAAAGCTTCGGGTAAACACTTATGGACAAGAGTTGGGGTTTAGTGAAGAACTGGTCAATAGTGAACTTCGTTCATACTACTTAAAAGGTGAGTATGGCAAGATGTTTAATGAGACCGGACTTGTTCGTATAAAAATAGAGAGTGGTATAAATGAAGAACTAGACTCTATAAATAGAATAGAGTTGCAAATTCCATCAACAAATCAGTTCGTAGCCCTTAAAGAAGTATGCGATTTTGTTATTATGCAAGGATATGTAGCACTTAAAAAAGAGGATGGCGTTAGAATAAGATCTATCTTTGCTTCTTTAGATAAAAAAGTGATTACTTCTTCGGAGGTAATGAAAAAGCTAGAATCAGCATTTGTTAAATTAAGAAGTGATGGTTATGTGGTTGAGATAAAAGGTGAAGAGAAAGAGAACAATAAAAATAAAAGAGAGATGCTTCAATCGGCAGTCATTGCAATATTTTTGATTTTTATAACTCTGATTTGGCTGTTTGATTCTATAAAAAAATCTCTTATAGTTATCAGCACTATTCCATTGGTTTTACTAGGTGTATATTTTGGACACTTAGTAATGGGTCTGAATATGACAATGACAGGTTTGATAGGTATTGTCGGATTAGCTGGTGTAGTTGTAAATGATGGACTTATTATGGTTAGTTTTATCCAAAAAGCTAAAGATACAGAAGAGTTAATGTCTCTGGCAAAAACCCGTTTAAGACCTATACTGCTTACTTCTTTAACAACTGTTTTAGGTCTCTCTACACTAATCTTTTTTGCATCAGGTCAAGCTTTGATTTTACAACCAATGGCAATTTCACTAGGCTTCGGTATAGCTTGGGCAACTGTTTTAAATCTAATCTATGTGCCACTTCTTTATGCAGTTTCTTATAAAATAAAACCAGCTATTTAAAAGTGTGTAAAAATCAGAAAAATATAAGGTGCTACTCGCTATAATTTCGCCCTACAAAGCGAAAGCTTATTTAGAAACAGTGGGTCTTTAGCTCAGTTGGTTAGAGCCCTCCGCTCATAACGGAGTGGTCATGTGTTCGAGTCACATAGGACCCACCACTTGTTATATCTTTTAAATCCCTAAAACATGAACTTTCAAAGAAAATTAAAATTGTTTAAATCATTTAAGTTTTGAATAGGTGACACTTTTTAAACATAAGGATGCTTTATGAAAAAAATTATTGGCTTTGCTCTTATCGGATTGGGCATATTTTTAGAAGTTACATGGTTGGGTATATGTTTTGGAAGTGTCATTATCGGTGTACTACTTTTAATATTTGCACCACGAATACTGTTTTTTCCTTTTAACTTTTTCTTAGTTCTTGGTTTAGTGACGATGAATGGTAAAAATTATAAATACTACAGCAGTTACAAATATAAAAAACAGGATTATAGTCGGCATAATTATTCAAACAGACAATCATCATTCACTAATATGGATAGATATTATGAGACACTGGAATCTTCTAAAAATGATCCTCTTGATACTATTAAAAAGAACTATAGAAGACTTATTAAAGAGTACCATTACGACTCTATCGCAAGTAAAGGTTTACCAGAAGATATGCTTAAATTTGCAGAAGAAAAGACCAAAGAGTTAAATGAAGCATATGCAGCTATTAAAAAAGAAAAAGCTAATGCTTAATGGGAACTTCTAAAAACCACTTCTTCAGTATTGCCATCCTAAATCAAACTAGTGCATAGATTTAAAAGTCTATTTTACACTCTCCAGTTTTATTAATATTTTGAAGTAAATCAGTTACAAATGCAATAAACTTTTTCCATTAAAGTTTATTGCATTGCCATTCTCATCTGTTGTTACCGTACCAGTTTAATAAAAAGATTTTTTATATGATCTTTTCTCTGCTTATGTACATCATGAATAGTTGTTTCACTATCTTTTAATTGTTTCTTTTTTTCTTTGACTACTTTTTTCTCTGATTTTTTTTCTGATTTTTTCTCACTTTCTCGTTCCACATCTCCCGATGTGGAATGCGTATGATATAAAAGTAAGTCTAAAGATTCCATATCAGGAGATATGGAACCAGAAAAAATAGTTTTAAAAGTTGGTTTGACTCTGCTTGTTTTTCATACCCTTTGATTGAACGCTTCTTTGATAGTTTTTCTCTTGATTTTCTTGCCATATCTTCTCTTTTATGCTTTTTGAAAATACTAGCAATTATTGTTCTAGTTTTGTTCATGGCTTTTTATGGGATTGGGGTGTTTCTTAACTTAATGGTAGTGCATCTCCCGATGTGGAATGCGTATGATATAAAAGTAAGTCTAAAGATTCCATATCAGGAGATATGGAACCAGAAAGATATTCAAAATGAAGCAGAAGAAAGTACTAAAAAGATGGGATTTATACGATAAGCTAAAAGTTT
>JAYELK010000169.1:0-1443 GCA_034717415.1 Campylobacterota bacterium
AGTTTAAACTTCAACATCTTTATTTTTTCATTTATTCTAATCCTCCACCATTTTATTATGGTGGTTTTTATTTTTTTGCATCTTTATTCATTTAACCTTTCATTTTTTTGCAAAAAACACTTGACTTTTTGAAATCGCCCTAACAATCGAAGTGAAGATACTAATTAACTTTATTTCGTTTTAGGAGGCGATTTTTTTGAAACCAAATTTTATTTCTCACAAAGAATACCAAGATTCTATTATTTCTCAATTAAACAAGTTCTATTCCGGTGGTCTTTTGACTTTAGTTAATAGCGACTGGCCTATAATTTATAAATTATGGATCACTGATTTATCTGGTGTTCATGATTTATTAATTGATACTTATTCAACTAAGGGCCCTATTGGTTATAATCCAACTGATATGCTCCGTTCTTATTTACTTTTTCTTTTTGTTAATCCATCTATTGGTATTACTAAATGGGTTGATCAACTTAAAAGAGTTCCACTTTATGCTATTTTAAGCGGGTTTGAGCCTAATAATACTCCATCTGTTGGTACTTTTTATGATTTTCTTAATCGCTTATGGTTAAGTAACCAAGATAATACCAAAAAACATATAAAGTATAAAAAACAGAAAAAATCTAATAAGAAAAAACCTAAAAAAGGTGAAAAAGCACCTATGAAAAAACCTGGTCGTGTTAAACGTTTAATTGATAGATTTTTAAAATACGGAACTTCTAAGAAAAAACAAAATACTGATAGATTATTTGAACTTTTTCAATCTCAATTTCTTGAAGTTTCTGCTTCTTTTGGACTTCTTGGTGATTTAGATAACTTTTCAATCTCTGGTGATGGTACACCTGTTGAAACTTGCGCTTATAATCGCAAGAAAAAACTTCCAGATGATGAAAAGTATGATAAATACGATCGTGAAAAAGAATTTTTTTATTCTCAACCTGATATTGATTCAGGTTGGGATAGTTCTCGCGGTAAATATTATAATGGCTATGATTTATATATGCTAACTGCTTGCAATAGTCATAATGATTTACCGATTTATCCAAAATTAAATAAGGCTTCTATGCATGATTCTATTGGTCTTTTATTAAACCTTAACGAATTTTATCATCGGTTTGATATTGCTCCTATGGATAAGATTCTTTTAGATTCTGCTCATGATGCCAAAGATATTTATAAATTGCTTAATAAACATGATGTAGAGCCTTTTATTGATCTCAATAAAAGAACAAAATTTATTTTTGAAGGTAAATCTGATATTACCATTTCTGATCAAGGAATTCCAATTTGCAGGCGTGGAATTGAAATGAAAAGCAATGGTTTTGATTATACTAAAAATCGTAAAAAATGGCGCTGTGGTAAAGCTAAAGGAACAAATGTAGATTGTCCTGACCCCTGCTCTAAAGCTAAATACGGTCGCAATTTTCAAACTAATCCAAAGGA
>JAYELK010000170.1:0-7333 GCA_034717415.1 Campylobacterota bacterium
GACATGCAGAAGTTAGTGGTGGTGGAGTTGATACTACTGAGATAAATCCAAAAACGATGGAATCACTAAAACAAAAAAATCTTTACTTTTGTGGAGAAGTTTTAGATGTCGTTGGTCGCAGAGGTGGATTTAACTTTGCTTGGGCTTGGGCTAGTGGGTATGCTGTGGCTAAAGATATAACAAATTCTTAATAAACTTTTTATAATACCTGATATACAATATAGATAGTAGGAGGTGTTTTATGGTAAGAAATTATCTAGTTCATTCAATGAATGAGTTACTTAATACTTTTAAAGATTCAAATCAAAATCTTCTTCTTTTGGTTGCAGAGGGGAGTGACTTTGATCACTCTAAACTTTCAAAAATGAGTGGGGATGTTTGTGGTGCAATATTTCCTCAAGTAATTTACAAAGAGAAGAATTACTCTGATGCAATTGTGGTTGTGGATCTCTCTGAAGGTGCTTTGATAACACTTACATCTTTTGCAGATTTTGATAAAAGCAAGATAGATTCCCAAGCAGATGATATAATACTCTTTGTAGATGGGTTATCTAGTGGTATCACAAATTTTTTAGAAGAACTTTACGAATCAACTTCCATACAAACAAATATCATCGGTGCAGGTGCAGGAAAGATGACACTTAAGCAGGAGAAGGTGCTTTTTACAAAAGAGTCTATTATTCAAGATGGAGCATTGTTGCTTAGTAACTCTTGGCATATATCTACATCTGCGAAACATGGCTGGGAAAAGATTGCCGGTCCATATATAGCTAATAATGTAGAAGATACAGTTCTACACTCTCTTGATTATAATGATGCTTTTGAAATCTATAAAAAAGTTGTTGAGAAAGATTGTGGACTCTCTTTTGATGAAGGTAACTTTTTTGATATTGCCAAGTCATATCCACTCGGTATCTCAAAAGTCGGCAATGAACTTTTAGTTAGAGATCCTATAGCAAAACAAGAAAATTCCCTAGTATTAGTAGGAGATATGGACAACAATTCAGTAGTCTATATTTTAAAAGGAAACAAAGAAAAACTAATAAACTCTGCCAAACTTGCTACTAAAGAGGCTCTCTCAAATAAAAAGAACCTAAAAGGCATTTTTATTATAGATTCCATCTCTCGTGTACTTTTTTTAGAAGATGACTTCAAAAAAGAACTTCAAGTCATTAAAGAGAGTATTGGAAACAGAGATATTACTATATTTGGTGTGTTAAGTCTTGGGGAAATTGCTAATACAAACCTTGATTATATCGACTTTTATAACAAAACTTGTGTGATTGGAGCGTTATAATGAATCACCTACAAACGCTTACTATTTCTTATGAATGTGAAGCTTCTTTGGGAAACTCTTTAGATGTAAAAGAGATGACAAAAGAGTTTTTAAGAGTCTTTCTTAAAAAAACATCGGCTCTCTATGGTGCTATTATCCAGATAAAAGATGCAAAGTGTGGCTCTGTACTTAATAGCGTAGGGAAAAATGAATTTCTTAACCATATTGTTAGTAAGAGACCTGATACAATTGATAAATATGCCATAATTGATATAGAAAAAGATGGTATGCTATACAACTATCTATATATACCATTGGAGGGTTACTGTCTTACTTTTATCTACTCTAAAAACAATCTTTTGGAGATTGAAGTTGTTGCAAATATTTTCTACTCACTTCGCAAAAAAATAGAGTTAGGTGTGAAGGCATCTTTAGAACATGAACGCATAGAGTTGGCACTACTAGGCAGTAATGACGGTCTTTGGGATTGGAATCTTAGTGACAACACTATCTACTTTTCTCCTAGATGGAAGGAAATGCTTGGGTATAGTGATGATGAACTCTCAAATGAGCTTTCAACTTGGCAAGAACTTGTTCATCCCGATGACTTGGAGAAAGCTGTTTTGGATATAGAGGAAAATATTGCCGGTAAAACTGATTATTATGAAAATATTCATCGGCTAGAACACAAAAACGGAAAATGGATTTGGATTTTAGACAAAGGCAAAACACATTTTGACAAACAAGGCAAAGCCTTTCGGATGATTGGAACGCATACAGATATTACAAATGAAAAAGAGATGCAGCTAAAATTTGTACATCAATCTCAAATACTTGAACAGATTCACGACTCTGTCATATATAGTGATTTGGATGGTATTATTCTAGGCTACAACAGAGGTTCGCAACTGCTTTACGGATATAAAAGTGATGAAATAATTTCCAAACACATATCTATCCTTAGCCCAATAGAAGATTTAGAAAGTATAAAAAAGCATATTGCTTTAATAAAAAAACATGGTAAATACCATGCAGAACTACGCCTAATCACTAAATCCAAAAAAATTATATTTGTAAACATAATTATTTCACCATTAAGAGATGAAGCGGGTAAAATTATAGGCTTAGTTGGTTGTTCCCACGATATAACTAAACGCAAAAAAGCCGAAGAAAAACTTCAATACCAAGCCTACCATGACCCACTTACAGGACTGCCTAACCGTGCTCTTTTTAAAGACCGTTTGGAACAGTCTATGGAAAAAGCTAAACGAAACAGTGGTAAAATTGCCCTCTTCTTTATTGATCTTGACTATTTTAAAGAGATAAACGACTCTTTAGGTCATGAGGTTGGTGACAAAGTTTTACAAGTAGTTACAGACCGTTTACAAAAGATAATTCGTAAAGAAGATACACTAGCAAGACTTGGGGGTGATGAATTTACTATAATTATGGAATCTTTAACTCAGATAGAGGGTGCATCTCTACTGGCAACAAAAATTCTTAAGAGTTTAAGCAAAGCTATTAAAATAGATAGCCATACTCTTCACATCTCTAGCAGTATCGGTATCAGTTTCTACCCACAAGATGCAAAAAAATACTCAACACTTTTAAGTCATGCTGATAAAGCCATGTACAAAGCAAAAGATGAAGGAAGAAATAATTATCAGTTTTATGATAAAATATTAAGCAGATAATAAAAAGGATTTTCACATGCCAACATCTCTAATAGTCTTAATCGTTGTAGCACTTATCTTAGTTTTAATGTACAACTCACTTGTATCAAAGAAAAATCAAGTTGAGAATATCTTTGGGAGTGTAGATACGGTTCTTAAAAAACGCTATGACCTCATTCCAAATTTAGTGGCAACTGTAAGTAAATATATGCAACATGAGAAGTCACTGCTCACAGAAGTTACAAAACTTAGAGCAGAAGCAAATAGGTCAAACATTAGTGATGAGCAGAAAATTGCCCTTGATGCAAAAGTTAGTTCAGCACTCGGTTCTATTATGATTGCAGTTGAGAACTACCCTGATTTAAAAGCCAACGAAAATGTTATACATCTTCAACATTCACTAAATGAAGTAGAGGAGCAAATATCTGCTGCAATACGAACCTACAATCAAGCTGTAACTGACTATAACAATGCCATAGAGATGGTTCCAACAAACTTTATGGCTTCAGCTATGAACTACTCAAGAAAAGAGGTATTTAAAATCATAGAGAGTGAGAGAAAAAATGTTAATGTAAAAGAGCTTTTT
Source organism: Campylobacterota bacterium (assembly GCA_034717415.1). Classification (GTDB taxonomy): domain Bacteria; phylum Campylobacterota; class Campylobacteria; order Campylobacterales; family Sulfurimonadaceae; genus Sulfurimonas. Next base: position 3,536 of record JAYELK010000170.1, read on the forward strand.
AACTAAAGATGAAAAGTGTCAGTGAATTAACAGATTTCTACTATAAAACTCTTTTTCCTACTTTAGAAGAGTTAGATAAGCAGAGAAAACATCTAAGATATAGAATCATTATGATTGGTATCTTCTACACTTTTATATCTCTTCTAATTTTCATAGCTGTTATAGATTTCAGTACAAATATTTCAATCGATAGTTTAATCTTTACTGTTTTTGCATACATCGGAATTGGTGGGCTTATCTATAAATTTTTAATCAAAGATTACACAGCCGAATTTAAAAGTAAAATCATAAAACCTCTTATCACTGCCATAGATCAAAAACTATTTTATGTAAGCAATATGCATGTACCACAAAGAATTTTCAACCGTTCAAACCTCTTTACTTCAAGAGTAGATAGGATGAATGGGAATGATTTCGTTCATGGAGATATAGAAGGAACAAAGATACAGTTTTCAGATCTTCATGCCGAGAAAAGAGATAGAAATTCAAAAGGCAAAGATAACTGGAGTACAATCTTCAAAGGTCTTTTTATAGTTGCAGAGTTTAACAAAAACTTTCAAGGTAAGACTGTAATTCTTCCAGACACGGCACAAAGCACATTTGGTGATTTAGTGGGAGGCTGGTTACAGTCAAAAAACATAAACAGAGATGAACTTGTTAAGATGGATAACAGTGAGTTTGAAAAAGAGTTTGTTGTCTACTCCACAGACCAAATCGAAGCTAGATACATACTCTCTCATTCACTTATGAAAAGACTTCTTACCTTTCAAAAAAAATCAGACCATCCCGTATATATCTCATTTATTGGTGATCATATCCACATGGCAATCTACTACAACAAAGACCTTTTTGAGCCATCTGTCTTTCATTCACTTTTAAAGTATAAAATAGCGATGGAATATGTAAGCACTCTGCACTTAGCTATAGGCATAGTCGAAGAGTTAAAACTAAATCAAAAACTTTGGAGTAAAAAATGAGCGAAAAAAACATGCTTCTTCTAAGCATAAAAGATTTCTTTACTCCAACTATGCTCAAATACTCTCTGCTTCCTTTTATAATCACTATAATTCTTATGTATATTATCTTTTTTTGGATTGCCGGTGTCGGACTGGATAGTTTAGGATCTATGAACATTCAAACTACTGATACAACTATGCAAAACGGTATCCCTCATACTGACAGCTTCTCAGCACAACTTGAAGGAAGTGCAATAATTAAGTTTCTTATGAGTTATGCCATAACCTCTTGGATAGCCTCATTTTTAGTCTATGCCATCGGTGGTTTTTTTGTACTTTATGCTTCTATATTTTTAGCTGTGATAGTCATAGGTTTTTTAACTCCTTTTGTTATGAAAGAGTTACAAAAAAGACACTACCCAGAGATAGAGTTAATAGGTCACTCAAATATAATATCAGCTATTTTACTAACAATAAAATGGGCATTTATAATGATGCTACTATTTTTTCTTCTAGTTCCTCTATACTTTATACCACTTTTAAACATAGTAGCCTTTAACCTGCCTCTATACTACTTCTTTCACAAGATGATAACCTATGATGTATCTTCAACTATCTGCACGGGAGAGGAAGATAAACAGATAGCCTACTTCTCTAAAAACATGCTAAGGATAAAGACTTTAGGACTGTACCTAATCTCACTAATACCTTTTGCCATATTTTTTGGTGCTATTTTTTATGTAATTTATCTAGGACATACTTATTTTGCAGAAGTTAAAAAACTTCGTGCTTAAACTCCATAAAGTACGAAACCTATACCAACTACAAAAATAGTAATAGGATAGATACTATCTATCTCACCAAAAAAACTTTTCATAAAAAAAGCTGTTACAATAAATAAACTACCTACTATTATAGGTTTTAAATACTTCTTTTGCTCATCTATAACATGCTCTACCGTATCGTTTGAGAGTTGAATAGTTAAAGCACCCTCACTAAGGTCTGTTATGACTTTTTTAACTCTTTTTAGTGTAAGTGGCAAACCGGCAACTTCACTTTTTATAAGTTTAACTATCTTTCTATCTGCCCCTAATGCTTTTGGTATATGTGATTGTAAAACAGGTAAAATATCTTTTACACCATTGAAATTTTTTATATGTGTTGTACCTAAGCCCTCTATAATCGCACTAACTCGAAGGATAAAAATAGCCTCTTGGGGGAGTTTAAAAGGCATATTTTTCATAGAACCCATAATATCAAAAGCCATAGTCTGCATATTTATAGCATCAAGATTTTCATCGGAAAATATATCAAACATTTTTTCTGCCAGATTTTCCATCTCTGCCTGAGGAGCATTATGTGCGATTACCCCAAGTCTTTTACATGCCATAATATAGAGATCAAAATCTTTATCATTTGCAGATTTTATCATCTCTATTATCGCTATTCTAGTAGAGTTTGGAATCTTCTTAACCATGCCAAAATCAAGAAAAACAACTCCTCCATCCTCTTTAACAAGCAGATTTCCGGGATGAGGGTCTGCGTGAAAATAACCATTCATCAGCATCTGGTCTACATAGAAGAGAATTAGCTTATCCATTATATCCATAAAAGAGATATTTAACTTTGCTAAATTTTCCCTGTCATCAAAACGATAGCCATGCTCAAAACTCATCACAATAGCATCTTTGCAACAGAACTCATCATAAGGAGTAGGAAATATCACATCGTTATCTGCATAAGTTATTTTAAACTGATTTAAGTTTTTTAACTCATTTTCAAAATCAACCTCTTGGAGAATCATTGCCGAAAACTCTACGATAACTGCTTCAATAGAATTTTTTGTATATGAAGAAAAAAGTGGATAGAAGAGAGTATTAAAAAATTTCAGTATTTTTATATCTGCTTGGACTCTCTTTTTTATCCCTTTTCTTCTCAATTTTACAGCCACTTCTGTTTTATCTTTAAGTATCGCTTTATGAACTTGACCTATAGATGCACTCGCAATAGGCTTATCTTCAAAAGATTCAAACACCGACTCTCTGAATGCTCTTTTAAAAACTTCATCTTGTGATTTTTTATCCATAGGAGGAATCTCATCATGAAGCTCTTTTAACTTTTCTAAATATTCACCTGAAAAAAAATCAGCCCTAGTTGCCAAGACTTGTGCTAGTTTTATAAAACTTGCACCCAGTTTAACGATAGATTCACGCAGTAAAACAGGAGAAAGAGGCTTTAATCCTAAAAAACTTTTTTTCTTTTTAATAAGCAAGAAAACAGTAAATAAAAACCAAAAAACATCATAAACCCTAGAAGGAGAGTAGAGGTATAAAAAATTTCTCAAAAGCTAACTCTAACTTTTTTCTAAAATGAGTTTTTTCAACTCCTCTATATCTTCTTTTGTAGCAAAACCCATCTCTGTAACAATCTCTTTTACCTTGTCTTTTATCATTTTTTCACTATCTTCTCTTAGCTTTTCACCTTTTTTTTCAACATCCAAAGAAGTAGTTTTAGCATCTTCTTTTGCTGTTTTAGCTTTTTGCACACACCCAGAAAACTCTTGTTCTATCTTCTCTTTTAACACAAGAGCAGAACCCAATCCAATATCAAGCAGTTCTTGAAGTGTCATATCTTTTATATCTTTTTCTATCTCTCTGTTTTCTTCTTTTTTCATAAAAAATCCTTATCTAATCTATTTTAGAGTACCTCTAACCTCTAACCTGCCCACTACCATAAATCTTAAACTTATAAGTAGTAAGCCCCTCTATCCCCATAGGTCCACGAGCATGAAGTTTATTTGTACTTATCCCAACCTCTGCACCAAAACCAAAAGCACCACCAT
>JAYELK010000171.1:0-7252 GCA_034717415.1 Campylobacterota bacterium
AACTCTGCTGTATAAACTGTTCTTTTTCGACTCATAATATTACCCTCTCATTTTCTTATATTATTTTACTCTTTTAGGAATAAAGATTTAGAAAATGTTGTTTGATTTTTCTGGGGTAGTATAATAATTCTCTTGTTTTGGAAAAAGTTACACCAGATAGGTGAAAGTTTTTAGTGTGGCTTTTTCGCTTTAAAGTACCTAATTATAGAGCAATTTGGCTTGTTGTCTAATTTGGTATGGAATTATTGGGGTTTTAAACTACCATCATGTGTTTCTTGAAGTGCTTAAAATAGGGAGTTTAAAGTGGTGACCCCGAGGAGAATTGAACTCCTGTAACATGGATGAAAACCATGGATCCTAACCGCTAGACGACGGGGCCAAATTATAGTAGTAAATTGTTTTTTGTGTTAGTTGTGCCGAAGTTTTGAGCGAAGCATACATCTAGTATGTGAGTTCAAAGCTGAGGTGCAAATAATGCAAAAAATGGTGTCCTGTGATGGATTCGAACCATCGGCCACATCATTAAAAGTGACGTGCTCTACCAGCTGAGCTAACAAGACTTAATCAAACATTTCTGTTTGTGGATGGGAATTATAGACAAATAGTTTTTATATGTCAATAAAAAAAAGCTAAATAATGAACTTTTTTTAAATTTGTTCTAAAGAGTCACAAAGTAAGCATTTTGTAAAGCTTGTGTTACTTAAAAATATAAAAAAGAGTTGCTAAATTAATAAGCTGTTAAATGTTTTTTAACTAAAATTAATTTTAATAATATATATATGGAGAACTCAAATGGGTAGGTTGTTTTTACTTTTTATGGTGTCTGTTATAGTCTTTGTTTTTACTGGTTGCGGGGCAGGGGGTGCTAAGATAGTTGTACCCTCATACACAGCACCAAAAGAGGCTGCAAAACTAAGTAAAATTGAGACAAAAGATGAATTTATTTCTGATGGTGCATATTTGGCTGTTTGGCTGAATCCTGAAGTTAAAGGCAGTAAAGAGACAAACTATAAACTTAAACAGATGCTTATAGATAGTGTGAAGGTGAAATTTACTGAGACTAATTTTGTTACTATTGATCCTTTGGGTGATGAAAATGGTGTTGTACTTAGTATGAAAGTTTCAAATTATGACTATAAAAGTAGTGGTAATAAAATTTCATTAGCTCTGGAAGTCACTTTTATACTATCAAGAGGGGCTGATGAATTTTTGGTTAAAAAGTATAGTGATAGAAAAAATCGTCAATCTCGTGATATAACAAAATTACCAAGTGAAAATGAGTTGGCTTCACAAGCTGTTTGTAAAGTTGTTAAGTATTTTATTTCAGATATTTCTCCTTTGAAAACTTTTCAACTTCGTGAATTTAAATCTTTGCCTAAAGAGTTGGCTCCCGTAACATCTTATGCAAAACGGAAAAACTATAAGGGTGCTATTAAGCTTATGAACTTTTATAAGGGTAAAAAAGATATAAACTATTACTATGATTTAGCTATCCTTTATGAAGCTGAGGCAAGTGAAAAAGAGAACTTAAGACTTCTAAAGTTGGCTGACGATAATTATGAAAAGGCTATGGCATGTGGTGGTGTGGATGATAAGATGATTGTTAGTGCAAAAGCAAGATTTGATAACTTTTATGAGTTATTGCTTAAAACAAAAAAACAAGATAGTGCAAATCAAGCACTAAGAGATGATAGAGATGCAATGACTGGAAGTTCAGATAGTGAGTATAAATAAGATGAAAAAGAGAGTTTTAAGTTTAGTAATTATAACAGTTGTTTCTTTTGTTATGAGTGGATGTAGTGCGATGCAAGAGACTTTTTCATCACAGATGGAAGTTCCGACTTTGGAAAATCAGGCAAATCGTGTAGCAATCGGTATGATAATAGTAAGAGAAAATAATATTATGGCTCAGAAAATGCCAATCTCAGCAGATGCTTTGTGGCCAGAAATGGTATCGGCAGAGATGGATGATAGCACTAGAGGTCTGATAAATAACGCAGTTAAAAATGACCCATATTTTGCTACTAAGCACTACACAAAACATATTCAAAGAAAAATGCTTGGCAGTAATGAAAACCTTAATTTTTTGGGTAAGTATGCAAATCTTACAGCGACTATTTTAGATCAATCTATCTCTCCATTAACATATAGAGCTTTACAAAAAATCACTATCTTTTATGGAAAAGATGAAAAAAATTGGCCAAATATATTTAACTATAGTGGCTCATTTAGTGACTTTTTGGAGTTTAAGAATGGAAATCTTCAGGATATAGAATCTCCAACCGGTGATATATATGAGACTATCGGAGAGGCAGTTATCTCTTTAACACCGACAAATTTGCAAAAAGATTTAGATGTGGCTCGTAGAGAGATGCTTGATGGCTTTGATGAAGTTGCATCTTATAAATCTCAAATAGGCGAGTTGGAGACAGAGTTAAAACCACAAATAAAAGGCAATAAAAATAGTTTAAAACTAAGCAGAAAAAAAAGATTTGAATTAGAGCAGGAGTTAGCACTTCTTAAAGCTAAATCAAAAGAGGCAGAGTCTTTTGCAAATGAGAGAGAGTTGATCTACTATGAACTGCTTGATAGAGCAACTATTGCTATAGAAAGTGAGATAGATTTGAATGATAAAAATTATTTTAAACTTGCTAAAAATATAAATCTTGTTGCACAAGAGATATATACCGGCGCTACAGAAGCATATACTTCTTTCGGTGTGGCACTTGGAAATCTTGCTTCAAACAATATAGTAGAGAATTTTCCAACAGAACTTAAGTCTTTAGCCATAGGAAAAGCATTTGTTCCAATGAGATTGCAATCAAAGTATAATAAAAGAGTTTTGAGAGTAGCAAAAAACTCTATATATCTTTTTCCAAATATTTTTATGGGCACATATTACGCCTCTAAGCAGTTGGCATTAGCTAGAAAATATGAAAATCTTACAGAATTGATTTTGATAGCTTATGAGACTAAACAAGAACAGGAAGAGGAGTTTAAACATGCCAAAGGGGAGTAGTATTATCTATATCAAAATGTTTTTTATCTTTGTGGCACTGATTTTTTTTAGTGCATGTGGAGTTTCGGCTACTTCAGTAAAAGTTGAAAATAGTGCAACAAATTCATGGATAAATAATCAACCGGCTGATACGGCTAAACACTTTTATGGAGTTGGATATGGCAAGACTCAAAAAGATGCTAAAAGTGATGCTTTAGCTACTATCAGTGCAAAAATATCGGTTGAGGTTGCATCAAATTTTAGTTCATCCGTTACGGCTACTAGACAACAAGGTGATGAAAATATTCTCTCTGAGACAAAAAATGAAGTAGTGAGCCATAGTAAAAATATTGAGTATAGTGATGTAAGAGTTGTTAATAGTAAAAATGATTCTAAAGGTTGGCATCTGTTGGTAGAAGTAGATAGGGATATTTTAACGCAAAGTTATGAGAGAAAACTTGACAGTGTAGATGCAAAGATAAAAGCAGAGTGGGAAGTTTATAGAGATGCAGGTTTTTTTGAGAAACTAAAACTTTCACTTACAATGAAAAAACTTCTTAAAGAGATAGATAATTTTTTTCCTCTTTTACATGCTTTAAATAGTAACTATGATGATTCTAAATATAGATTAAGATATTTAAACTATACAAAAGAGATGAGAAAGTCACAAAATGAGCTTATTTTTAAGATAAAATCAGATAAAAATTCTAAGCCTTTAGACTCGCTAATTCGTTCAGAACTTAGTAATCAAAATGCTACATTTAGCGATACAAATTACAATGTACTTATCACTATTACAACAAAGGCAAGAAAGAAAAGGTATAAATCTACTAATGATAAATTTGCCAATTTAACTTTTGCACTTAGAGATACAGCGATAAAAGCAACAGACAAAAATGGAATCGTAGTCTCAAATGCAATATATAAAACAAAAGAAGGCTCATCAGAGGGTTTTAAAGATGCTATTGCCAGAACTGCAAAGTATGAAAAAATGATAAGTAAAAAAGGTATTTTTGCCTTTATTACAGGGAATTAATCCGATATGTTTAAACTGTTTTTAGCTGTTTTAATAGCTGTTTTTATAAGTGGATGCGCACAAAAAATTAAAATTCGTTCTCTTGAACCGGCTGAGATTGATCGTGCAACAACTACAAAAAAAATTACAGTAGCAGAGTTTAAGAATGATAGAGTTGGATTGTCAGGGAAAATAGAGGCTAACCTTGCTGGACATAAAATAGATGGCAGAAGTTTTTTTACTATTGTAAGCAGAAATGATTTTGATAAGATAATAGTTGAGCAAAAGATTCAAAATAGTGGTCTTATAGATACTTCAACGGTTGTAGAAGTAGGGCAGCTTATAGATGCTCAGGCGATTATTTTGGGAAATGTAGGCAGAGCTACATCTCAAGATTCATATTTTTATGAGGAGCGTTCACGCTGTGTAGATAAGAAGTGTAAGGAGAGAATTTCCTATAAAGTAAATTGCACTAAGCGAGTGGTTGGTTTATCAGCAGAGTTACGAATGGTTGATGTTGCCAGAGGAGATATAATCTATGCAGATAGACTCTCAGAATTATCAAAACATAAACACTGTTCAGACGATTCCAATGCACTTCCCAGCAGAGAGATTGCATCTCAACGCTTAGCAGCAAAGATAGCTAATAGTTTTACATATAAATTGACACCACACTATCGCAGTTTTAAAGTAACACTTCTTGAAGATGCTGATCTTGATTATAGCGATAAGCAAGAGAGGCTTTTAGAGCTTTCTTTAGTCTATATTGAACAGGGCAGGTATGATAAAGCAGAGAAATTCCTTGTGGAACTTATAGATTCTACCGATAAGCAAAGTTATGTTCCTTTTTACAATCTTGGTGTTGTAAAAGAGGCACAAGGGCAATTTAGAGAAGCAAAACAATATTATAAAAAAGCGGATGATTTGATGATTGAACCAGTGAAAGAGATTAGTTTAGCGTCTCTTAGGATAGAGAGAATTATTTGTAAACATAACAAGAGCAAAGAGCAGCTGCAAAGGTAATTAAGCATGAAAATATTTATAACACTCTCTGTTTTAATTCTTCTTTTTTTCTCTGGATGTTCCACTCAAAAACGAATGGTAGTAGTTGATAAAAGAGAACTTCCAGCTTGGTTTTCTAAGTTGCCAAAGAGTACTTCAAACATGTTGTATGCCACAGGTGAGGGTAAAAATAGAGAAGAGGCGATAAAAGATGCTTTAAATCTGATGACTTCAACTCTTAGTGTATATATCGCATCTAAATTTGATTCTAAAACAGTTGAAAATGTGGGAACTACCAATAATTACCAACAGATGACCAGAAGTGAGATAGAGAGTAGCGTTAAGAAGATTAGGATTGGTAACTATGAACTTTTAAAATCACAAGAGTTCTCTTTTAATAGATATATCGTTCTAATCAAGTCAGACAAGAGGATACTTTTTGAGAGCCTGAAAAAAGAATTAGACCAGAAGTTTATGACCATAGAAAAACGCCAAGAGAATCTTTCTAAGCAGAATATAGTCAAACAGTTTAGAGGCTGTAAAGATGCGAAAAACTCTCTTCTATATGTTCCAAATACTCTCATTATTATGAGTGTATTAGAGAATAGTTTTGATTCTAGTGACTATATTGAGAAACTGCAAAGTGTCAATAATGATTATGATAAGTTAGAATCAAGTATCACTTTTAGTATTGAGACCAATAAAGAGGCAAAAGGTTTAGAGCCTGTAATTCGTACTGGTTTGAGTCTAAAAAGATTACAGATTTTAACTCAAAAAGAGGATATTAACACTCATCTAAGAGTTATAATCAATTCAAAAATTAAAAAAGCCAATGCTTATGGTTTTATCTTAGCTCGTAGTGCTATCTCTATAGTAGTAAAAGATTACAAGGGTGTAATTATTGGAAGTAACAAACTCAACATAAGTGGTCAATCAGTTCAGAGTTACTTAGAAGCTAAAGAGCATGTGGCAATGAAACTCAACAAAATGGTTCAAAAAGATGGGATTGCAAAAATCATAGGTCTCTCTCTTTAAGCATGTATAAACAGCCTCAAATATACTACTTAACACTTCAAAAGTTAAAAGACGAGTTTTATTTTGAACAACTTTGTGCTGATATGCAAAACTCTTACTACTGGAGTGATGATTGGAGTGAGGAGTTTTATATAGAACTTGCAAAAGAGGGTTTTATCTCTACAACTTATGACACTAAAGGTGGTTTGGTTTTGCTTCCTGAACTGCAGTATGATTATGCTATTTTAGATTTTGAAAATTTACATATATCAAAAAAAGTAAAAAAACTTATAGATAAAGATAGTTATATCTTCACTTTTAACACAAAGTTTGATGAGGTTTTAGAGAGATTTAGCAAACAACACAGAGACAATTGGTTAAAAGGGGAGTATTTAGAGCTTCTTAAAAACCTATATAAGCGTAGTGAGCAAAGAGAAGATTTTAAGATAATCTCTGTGGAATTAAGTTCTAAAAATGATGAATTAATAGCTGGTGAAGTTGGATATAGTATAGGAAAAACTTACACAAGTTTGAGTGGTTTTAGTTCAAATGAGAAAAAGTATAATAATTATGGAAAACTTCAACTTGTTTTGCTTTGTAAATTTTTACAAAAGAGTGGTTTTTCATTTTGGAATTTGGGGCATCCACACATGGAGTATAAGAAGAAACTCGGTGCCAAAACATATAGCAGAAGTGAGTTTTTAAAAAGGTGGAAAGAATATCCCAAATAATTCCATAAGAATAAAAAATTTAAACTATCATTGCACTCAAGGCAAGTTCATTAAAAATTTACACCACCAATAAGGTGACTTAAAATTTTTACTAAACATCCCTTAAGCACAAGCATAGATAAATTTTATAAATCCTTATGGAATTATTTGGGAAGATAAGTAGTCAGTCCTGAAAAACCAACTTTTACCAAAGTATCCTAAAATAATTTCACTTATTATTTAGCAAACAGATTTTTCATCAAGAATAAATATTGAAGGAGTAGGATACTTTTTTGTATTTCTTCCATAGCTCTCATAAGCAAAGAAATATCTCGTAAAAAAACTGCATAAAAGTAGATATTCATCCACTTTTTAAGATTAAAGGCTATAATGTCCCCCTTTGTCAAGACCAATCCAAAATCCTTTTTTATTCCAACTATTATACTACTTCAAGTAACACATCTCTAGCATTAAAGCACTTGTTATTTACACCTTTATAATATACCTCATTGG
>JAYELK010000172.1:0-1415 GCA_034717415.1 Campylobacterota bacterium
ATTCTAAAAACTTTTCACTAAGCACTTAAAAAGTGGAAGGTAAAAAGTGAAAAGAGTGGAAGGCAGTTTGTGAAATCAGTGGAAGGCTAAAAGTGAAAGAGGTGGAAGAATGTTTGTGAAATTTCCAATATGACGGCTTCAATGTGGAACCCGATTTTTTTAGGTCTATTTATGACTTTAGTATTTACTCGTGCTGTTTTTATTTCACACGATATTTTACACACTCAGTACTTTAAAAATAAGTCTCTCTCTTTTAAGCTTAGTTATCCATTTTCAGCGATAATTTTAAGCAATTCATCTTCATGGTGGGATTTCAAACATAATATCAATCACCATACTTGGTGTAATGTACCTGAAAAAGATGAGGATATTTTAGCAATGGATGGTGCATTTGCACCAAAATATAAGGGCAATAAAGCTTGGCTTAGAAGTATAAAATACCCTGTTTTTTGGGGTGCAATGTTTTTTATGTATCCAGCTTTTATAATTCAGTCATATAACTTTGTTATAAAAAGAAAAAAGTATGGTGAGTTAGGTTTGATGTTACTTCATTGGCCAATTATCTGGGGAACAATGTTTTATATTTTACCACTTGGAGATGCACTTACAGTTTATATCACACTTAACATAGTCTTATCAGCTTGGTTGGCTTTTGGTTTTATAACAAATCATTTAGGATGTGAAGTTTTTGAAAAAGATGAAAGTGAAGATTTGACATGGATGGAACTTCAAATGAGAACAAGTCGTTCCCTTAAAGGTGGAGCATTTGTTCATTGGTTTTATGGTGGTTTAAACACTCAAATAGAACATCATCTATTTCCTAAAGCACCAAGATTTAACCTTCTTAAAATTCAAAACATGACTAGAAACTTTGCTAAGAAACATGATATGAAATATTTTGAGACTACACCTATAGAATCATATATTCAAATTAATAATGAATTGAAAAAGTACTAAGCAGAGGGAGACTAAACTCCATCTACACTACGAAGTTTAGTCTTTCCAACCATTAAATCGATACTCATAAAAACTCTTTTAAAAACACTCTCTTGTCTATACTCTAAGTTATGTTTTTTACAAACTTCTTTTACAAGTGGTTGCATTTTTTGATAATAACTGTGTGGAATATTTGGGAAGAGGTGATGCTCTACTTGGTAGTTTAAAAAACCATGTAAAAAGTCAATAAAATCCGTACCGGTATTGTAGTTTACACTACCCATAATCTGTCTTAAGTAAAATTCGCCTTGAGATTTATGAGGCTCACTAAATGCGTAGATGTCTTCTGCTGAGTGGTTTGGAACAATTACTACAAATGCATGAAGATTTGCATAAGCTTCTGCCATTAAGAGAATGATAAAAGCACTAAAAACAGCTTCAGTTCCGAGTGGTAAAAAAAGAAGAGGTAGAAAAATAAA
>JAYELK010000173.1:0-7153 GCA_034717415.1 Campylobacterota bacterium
ATATAACTGATAGAAAAAAATTAGAAGAAGAGGCAAAGCAGACAGCTATATATCTGCAAAATTTAAACACCTCATTAGAGTACAAAATTGAAGAAGCAGTAAAAGAGATTAAGAAACAGGAGAGAGTTCTTTACCAGCAGTCAAGATTGGCACAGATGGGAGAGATGATGAGCATGATAGCTCACCAGTGGAGACAGCCCCTAGCCGCTATAAGTGCAACAAGTGCATCTTTGAATATAAAAGCTAAATTAAATAAGGCAGATAAAGAATTGATAGAAGAGATGACAGATGATATATCTGAATATTCCCAACACCTAAGCTAAACCATAGATGACTTTAGAGAATTTTTTAAACCAAATAAAGATAAGAGTCTTATGAGTTTTAATGATGTTTTAAGATCTGTTTTAAATATTATTGAGACTTCTGTAACAAATCAAAATATTAAAATTATTCAAGAGTTAGGCTCTGATGACTCTTTTAGCAGTTATCCAAATGAACTAAAACAGGTAATTTTAAATCTAATTAAAAATGCAGAAGATATATTGCTAGAAAAAGAGATAAAAAATCCATATATTAAAATATCTACATGCCAAGAAGGTGGCAACCATATTTTAAAAGTTAGAGATAATGGTGGAGGAGTACCTGAAGAAATTATAGATAAAGTGTTTGATCCATACTTCTCAACAAAAAAAGGTAAAAATGGTACTGGTTTGGGACTCTATATGAGTAAGATAATAGTTGAGGAGCATTGTGGAGGTAGTCTAAGTGTAGTAAATAGTGCTGATGGCGCACTATTTACTATAGTGATTGTTTAGTTGCCTCTTGAGCCGGGTTTAATAGCTTCGCTACCATCTTTACAGAGAGGACAAGTATCTGGAGAGTACATTTCAAATGTGAAGTCAGCTAAAGCAAAAAATGGAATATCTTGTGGAAGTTTACAGTTTTGTTTTGTTTGAATATCACTGTTTTCTCGTCTACAAAAACCACGGTTAGCCAAAGCAGCTACCCCAACAATTTTACCACCAAGACTCTCTACAACTGCTGCAGCTTCCATAGCAGAACCACCAGTTGTAATAATATCTTCACACATTAAAACTTTCTCGCCACTGCTTACTTCAAAGCCACGACGGATACTCATTTTTCCTTCAACTCTTTCAGCAAAGATATAGCGAACATCTAGGGCTTGAGCAAGAGCAAATCCAGCAATTAAACCACCAAGAGCAGGGGCGCAAACTGTATCTATCTCTAAACCACTATCTTTGATTTGCTTAGCCAATGCTTGAGCAAGCAGTTTTGCAGTCTTAGGGTCTTCTAAAACTTTTGCAGATTGTAGATAAAACTGTGAATGATTTCCACTGCTTAGTTTAAAATGCCCTTCTAAAAGAGCATCTGCATCCATATATATTTTTTTAATATCCATAATTAAACCTTTAATATTTCTGCTTCTTTATCTTTTAAAATTTGATCAATATTTGTTGCGTATTTGTCAGTTATTTTTTGAATTCTCTCTTGGGCAGATTTTGATTCATCAGTTGTAATTTCTTTATCTTTTTCAAGTTTTTTGATTTGGTCGTTTGAGTGTTTTCTATCATTTCTTACAGAAACTTTAGCATTTTCTCCCATACCTTTCATCTGTTTTACAGAGTCTTGACGCTGTTCTAGAGTCATTGCCGGAAAAAATAGTTTGATTTGATCACCGTCATTGTTTGGAGTAGCCCCAACATTTCCTTTTGATATAGCACTTTCAACATCAGATAAAAGATTTTTTTCCCAAGGGTTTATAACTATTGTAGTAGCATCAACAGCTATTACAGAACCAATTTGATCAAGAGGAGTTGGAGTTCCATAGTAATCAATTTTTACATTATCTAAAACAGAAGTAGTAACCTTACCGGTTCTAAGTGTTTTAAAATCTCTCTGCATATGTTCTATGCTTGCCTGCATCTTTGTTTCACATTCGCTATAAATTTCGTTTAGCATCGGTTTTCCTCGTATTGGTAAAAATAATTGTCTAATTGTAGCAAGAAAAATTTAAGAGGGAGTAAAAAATTATTTTATGTGCAATAGTTGCAAAAAATGCAACTATTTTGTAGTCTCTGTTGAAGGTAGTGCTGGTGCTACCGGTGCAGTTGGAGCTGTAGTCGGTGCAACAACCTTTGTTTTTTCAATAATATTGTCAACTACTGATTCTTGAGCAGCTTGTGAATACATAAAACCTAAAGTTATTGTATTTGCAACAAATAAGAAGCCTATAAAAAAGGTAATTTTTGCTAAAAAAGCATTTGGACCCTTAGCCCCAAAAACAGACTCATTAGAGCCACTGTATGCGCCAAGACCTATGCTTGAACTTTTTTGTAATAGTACTGCTATAACTAAAATTATAACTAAAACTATTTGAGTAATAAGTAAAAAACCAGTTGTCATATATATATTCCTAAATATAAAAAGTGGCGAATTATATCTAAAAAAACTTATTATTCCAAAATTTGATATAATTTCAAAAAAAAGAAAACCTATGAATTTTAAAAATATTATATTTGTGTTAATTGTTATTTTATTTATATTTCAAATAATAGTTACTAAAGAGTCTAAAAAAGAGAAAGCAGACAACAGTAAACCATTAGTGGCGCTGAGTACTTTTTCTCTATATGATGTAGCTAAACATATATCTGGAGATAGTATAAAACTTATCATGATTCTTCCTTTTGGAGTTGATGCCCATAGTTTTGAACCTACCCCTAAGTTAATGGCAGATATAGATAGAAGCGATTTGGTTGTATATAGTGGAGCTGGACTTGAGCCTTGGATAGATGGGTTTGAGTTTAAAAATAGAGTTATCAATATGAGTGAGCATGTAAGATTAAGAGAGATGAATCCAGATGCACACCATCACGGACATCATCATAAAAATCACAATAGCATTGACCCTCACTATTGGCAAGATATAGAGAATATGGTACTAGTTACAAATCTTATAAGCGAGGAACTTATAAAAATTTCTCCTAAAAACAGAGAGCTATATCTGAATAATAGAGATAATTATGTAAAGATGTTAAAAAAACTCGATAATGATTATAGAAGTTCTCTCTCCACATGCCAAGGCGATACCATAATAGTAAATCATAATGCTTTTTCATATTTGGCAAATAATTATAACTTCAGTGTTGAAGCATTGAGTGGATTATCTCCAGAGGCACAGCCAAGTGCAAAAAATATGATTAAACTGATAGAGCATGTAAAAGAGCATAATATCTCAACTATATTTTTTGAGAGTTTTGTCAGTGATAAAGCTATAAAAAATATAGCAGCAGAGGCAAAAGTAAGTGTTGATATTCTTCAACCTCTTGGAAATATCACAGCAGATGAAGCAGATAAAAATCTTACTTTTGAAGATATTATGAGAATGAATTTAGATAAGATTTCTAAGGCGATGAAGTGTCAATAGGTTTTTCTACCCCAATCTTTGAGGTTAAAGAGCTTAGTTTTAGCGTAAGAGGACAGAAAATACTTTCTGATATCTCTTTTGAAATTTTTAACTCTGAATATGTTGGAATTATTGGACCAAATGGTGGGGGAAAAACAACTCTAATAAGAGTGTTACTTGGTTTGGAGAAGCCAACAACAGGAACTGTTAAACTTTTTGGTAAAAAAATAAAAGAGTTCAAAACATGGCACAAGATAGGCTTCGTTCCTCAACGAGCTTCACTTGTAGATAGTTCTTTTCCGGCAACAGTTTTAGATATTGTAAATATGGGCAGAACTTCACAAAGAAAGATTTTTTCTTCTATAACAAAAGAAGATAGAGATGCAGTTAACGATGCGATGAAAAAGATGGATATTTGTGACTTGAAAGATAAAATGGTCGGAACTCTTTCGGGTGGGCAGAGACAGAGAGTTATGATTGCTCGTGCTTTGGCATCTTCGCCGAAAATTTTAATATTGGATGAACCAAACACAGGGGTTGATGCTCGTTCTCAAAAAAACTTTTATGAACTTTTAGGCAGACTTAATAGAGAAGAGGGGATTACTATAGTGTTTATAACTCACGATATAGGGGTTATCGCAGATGATATTGGACGACTTTTTACTATTAACCAAAAAGCTATTATCTGTAATGATCCCAAAAAAGCGATGAGTTGTGAGGATATGAGTAAGCTATACGGTATAGATGCTCATCTAATTCATAACCATAAACATGAGCATTAAAAATGTTTGAGATATTTGAGTATGATTTTATGCAAAGAGCTTTTTTTGCAGGGGCTATAATCGCTGTCTTAGCTTCTGTTAGTGGTACATTTATAGTTTTAAGACGATATTCTATGATGAGTGAAACATTGGCTCACTCAGCTTTAGTCGGTGTTGCAGTTGGTTTAGTAGCAGGATACAATCCTCTTTGGATGGCGGTAGTAGCTGCTGTTTTATCTGCATGGCTTATTGAGTACCTAAGAAGCAGTTTTGCTCTATATTCTGATGCTGTTCTAGCTATTTTGTTATCTGGAACATTGGCAATAGCAGTGATAATAGTTTCGCTTGGTGGAGCATTTAATAACTCTCTGTTCTCATATCTTTTTGGTTCTATTCTCTCTGTAAGTGATGAAGATATTGTAACTATTGCGATTTTTGGTTCAATATCTTTAGTCTTGCTTTTGGCATATTCCAGAGAGTTATATTTTGTAGCCTATGATGAAGAGGTGGCAAAAACAAGTGGAATGAATGTGAAGTTTTTAAACTATTTGCTTGTAACTGTTGTCGCAATTATAATTGCCCTATCTATTAGGGTTGTTGGGAGTCTGTTGATTGGTGCATTGATGGTTATCCCAACAGTTTCAGCACTTCAGTTTAGGGTTGGTTTTTTAAAAACAATCTTTATATCATTACTCTTGGCACTTCTTAGTGTGGCATGTGGAATGATACTCTCCTTTTACTTTTCTCTCCCCTCCGGTGCTACAATAGTTTTATGTGTACTAACGCTTTTTATGTTTTGTTTGGTTGCAAATAGAAGATGAAAGTAAGTTCAGAGTTTTCTAAATATGCTTCACACTACGGTTCTCATAATGTTATACAAAATAGAGTAGTAGATAGATTGCTTTCTAATCTTAAACAAAAACCTAAAAATATTTTAGATTTAGGTTGTGGCAGGGGAGCTTTGTGCGAAAAAATAAGTTGGAAATATAGGTATTTTACCGGTGTAGATTTTGCAGCAGGAATGTTAGAATTGCATCCAAAATCTAAAAAAATAGAGTGTATATATGGTGATTTTAATGATAAAACACTTTTTGAAAATCTTTTAACATATAGATATGATTATATTTTTTCAGCTTCAGCTTTGCAGTGGGCAGATGACCTTGAGATGGTCTTTAAAAATATAAAACTTCTGAATGCCCCTGTATCACTAGCTATATTCACTTCAAATACCTTTAAAACTCTGAATGAAACAGCATCTCTAAATCCTCTTTTAAGAACAGCAGATGAGGTCAATAGGTTACAAAAAAAATATTTTGATGCTGATTTTGAAGTTGTTGAGTATAAGCTAGAGTTTGATTCGACAAGAAAGATGTTTAGATATATAAAAAATAGTGGAGTAAGTGGCTCACGAAAAGTTTTGGATTATAAACAAACTTTGAAACTAATGAGAGATTATCCTCTAAATTACTTAGAGTTTGAAGTAGTTTTTATCACTTCTCGTTGAGTATTATCTCTTTTTCAAGATTGTATAGTTCATATCTAATATACTTAAAATTTTCACTATAAGTCAGATTGTTGAGCTTATAAAGTTCTTCTAAAACCCTTGAAGATTCCTCTGCTCTTTTAAAGTTAGCAGTGATTATATTTACTATATTTGTACGATTAAGTTCGCTTTTTGTGCTTGGACGAAGAACATCATTTATACTGTCTCGATGTTTTAATAACTTTGTAGTTTCATCAACACGAGCTTTGTGTCTTAGTTCTTTGAGCTTTGAAGATAACTTTTTGTTGTTATCTCTATATCGCATAATATCTTCAACTACACGAATACCCTCTTTAAGCCGGTTTAGGTTGGCATCAATCACCCGAAAAAGTTCAGGTGATAGTTGATTAGTCATCTCCACCAAAAATACCAAACAGGTGAAGAAGAGCAGTAAAGATATTTAAGAAGTCAAGATAAAGAGCGATAGCTCCATCAATTGGAGTCTCGTACATACCTTTCATAATGTTTTGAGTATCATAAATAACTAGGATACTAAATAAAAATACTACAGCCCCAGAAATAATAACACTAAGCATAGGGTTACCTAAGAAGATATTAACAACCGAGAAGCCTATGATTACAAAAAGAGCAATCATTAGAGGCTTACCGTAACTTGTAAAATCTTTTGTAGTCTTAATAGCGTAAAAACTCATTGTACCAAATACTACGGATGTCATAGCAAAAGCATTACCGATAATTGTTCCACCACCATTCATTCCAAGTGTGTGAGCAAGTAGAGGCGCAAGCATCAAACCAGTCATAAATACAAAAGCAAACATTACAACAAGATTGATACCAGGCTTATGTTTAACAAAATGTAAACCTATCAATAGTCCAATTTCTAAAATAAAAAGAGGAATAAACCAAGCTGCAATAGTTCCGGCTAAAGGAACACCAACATAAGCGCCAACTGCACCAGCCATCATTGAAGCTGCAAAAAGTTTGTAAGTCTCTTTTACAAAAGAGATAATCTGTGTATCACTCTTAGATGCACTTTCATAAGCAAAAGAGCTATTTCTTGCATAATCACGATCGTAAAGTCCCATTTTTTTCCTTTATAGAAGTTCATTTAAGAACTAAATAATTAATGTTTATAAGAATTTTATATATAAAGAGTTAATAAATAGCAACAATCTTTTTTAAATTAATACAAAAAAATATTATTATCTATACATTATAATATATATAGAGGATTTAAAAAGTCATATATGATTAAAATAAACACTTTTTATAAACTTTTTAAATTTTTCTAAAAAACCATTGACAATAAAGTTTGATTTGTCTATAATTCCCATCCGCAAACAGAGACACCTAAAGTTTAGGAGTCAGAACGAGAGTTCAGATTGTTTGAGATCATTGAAAACTAAGCAAGTAATAGACTCAATAGTAACAACTATTAAGTTGTCAATATTACTTAGAAATAAC
>JAYELK010000174.1:0-7151 GCA_034717415.1 Campylobacterota bacterium
TCAAAAAGTAAAAAATCTATATCTTTTATAGTTACTTTTACCTCTTGATCATCTTCATAAAATAACAGCACTAAATTTGAGTTTTTTACTTTTATCTTGCATGGCTTAGTGAGATGAACAACTTTGCCACTCATAGTGTTATCTCTTTATCTCATCTAATAGTATTTGAGAGTTTTGATACTCTGATTTAAAAAATTGATATAGTGCCTCAAAATACTTGTTTTCTTCTATGATAGATTCAGATTTTTTATCTAATTCTGGTGCATTGAGGTTATAAGAAGATAAAAGTTCTATATACTCTTTTCTTTTTTTGTTATCTACGATAAGAGGTAAATAACCATTTTTTAACATTGTAATATTTGCCAATAATCTTGCCATTCTTCCATTGCCATCAAAAAATGGATGAATAGAAGTAAATCCAATATGAGCCCTAGTATATCTTCTTATACTCTCCTCTAAGCTCATATCTTTTGCTGATATATCTTTAAACTCGTCAAACCATAAGTTCATTAAATGATTTACATCTCTTGGATGTGGATAATATTTATGTTGTGTTTTTCCATCTATATTTATATATCTTCCATTTACCTCAACTTTGTAAGCTCCAAGAGGACAGTCTATATCTATAACCAAGCTCGTTTGAACTGCTTTGTGAAGTTTAAATAAATCTTTTTCATCAATCTCATCTTTACTTAACAAATCGTAAACTATATCTATCGCACGAGCATGACCAACAACCTCCTCATGCTCTTTTAAAGTCACTCCTGAGACTGTTAAACCCTCCTCTACTATAAACGCTGTATCTCCTAATGATACAGTATTTCCCTCTATCGCATTAGATGTATAAATCCATTCTATTTTTAATCTATCTTTTATAGTAGTTTTTTGATAGGTCGTTAAGCCTTCATAGACTTTTGCATTTTTTGTGGTTTCATCTAATTGTTTCATTTTATAGTTTCCTTTATAAAGTCTAGTAGTTCACTCTTCACATCACCTATAACTTGATATGATTTTATATTTCCTATAATGTCTAGGTTTAGTTTTATTATGCCTATAGAGGCATTTATATTTTGCTGTTTTGAACCACTTTTTTTAGGATTACCTTGAGTATCTTTTCCCATTTTACAAAAAGATTCTGGTTGAAACTCACTTGCTGAAGGAAACTTAGAGTTTGAAAATGAAGCGATACCTTTATCTCCTAAAAAACTAACAATCTTCCCACCTCTAAAACTACCATCAGGATATACAAAAAGTACTAAGTCATTTTTAAAAACCTTGAAACTATTATCTTTATCTTTTTTTATTCTTTCATAATTAGCAACATCAATCCTCTCATAATGAAGCTTGTCATTCTCTAGCCAAGCCTTAAAGCCTATAAAAGTTTTCTCCTTAGTAGCCAGCCCACCACGAACATCAAATCCAGTCAAATTTGTTTGATAAAATTTTACTTTTCTTATTATATTATTGTTATTATCAATCATATCACTATGGATAAGCTCATCAAGTTTAGCTTTTGCTTCACTCATTTTCTCTTTATCTTTTTTATCTAAACCTACAAAATTGTTTAATAGTCTGGTTATATCTTCTGCTCTTTTTTGCACTATTTTACATATTACATCTTTAGGATTTGTTTTATATAGATACATCTTCCTTAAGATATTTTTCTCAAAACTTTCTAAAAATTTATCTGCTGTTGTTATACTAGTAATCTTTAATCCAACAAACTGTTTTACTATATCTTCTCTGACAGTAAAAATACCATTTTGTTTTTTTGCATAAATAGTATCTTTATGAATTTTAGAAACCATAGGCTTTTTAGAAACCCAAAAATTTACAGCCTTAGTTTTACCCCAAATATCTTTATAAAAAATAGAATCTTCACCAAACTCATTATACTTATCTTCTATCATCTCTATTAATTCTTTAGGTTCTATCCCCTCTATAAGAGGCATCTCTTTTTTTATCTTTGCTCGTGCTTCATCATCAATTATACCCATGTTTTCTCTAAAAGTATTAGATAACTTTTGAAGCCACGATTGGTTTGTTAAACCTATCAAAATAGCATCTATGGCATGATGAATATTTGTATCTCTCACTTTTGTTTTTACATGTAACAGTTTTCTTATGTTTGAAGTAGCTCTTCCTTGTATATGCCTAACAGCACTTCCATCTTTTTGTTTCTTGGCATGTGGAAATGGATAATATCTTTTTAAAATCTTTGCTGTTAAAGCTTCTATGTAACTTGTAGCCCTTAAACTTTTCGACTCAAACCTATCTTGAAAAACCTCATCAAGGGTAGTGGCAAGTAGATTTATTTTCTTTTTCCAGTTTATTTTATGTTGTTTAAACAAATCCTCAACTCTATTTATAAAAGCTTGTTTATCTTTTACAAAATTTATAGCTAATTGATTTGATTTTTGTACATTTGTATCACGATGAGCTAAAACAAAATTATGCTTAACACTAAGTCCACCTAAGCTTTGCGGAACTATATGGTCTAAATCAACAACATTTTTAAATATATCAGCTATCTTTATACCTTTACCTGTGTAAATATCTCGACCCTCTTGTTCTTTATACATCAAGATTTTTCTAGCGTACTTTCTTATATTTTTTCCATACATTTGTGCGATTTTTTGATACTCAACATCTGCCACAATTTCATCTAGTTGTTTTTCTAAAGCTCTATTTGCTTTATCTATATCTTTTTTAGTTTGTTCGTTTTGACTTAGTTCTCTTGTACTCTCAACTCTTATCTCATCAAATGCACCATAAGTAGTATGAAGATGTTTTATAAGCCTTAGTGTAGCACTTACTACATATTTAACTGGATGATTATTTATTTTTAAATTATCATCATCCTCAAAACTCTTTACATGCAAATATTTTATCCCTTTTTTAAATTCGGAATAATCCTCTTTTCTCTCAAGCCCTAACTTCTTTTTTATCTCATCAGCAGTTAACCCTTGTTCAAAATATGGTATAAACTTTATCATTGCTAAATGAGAAATACTTAAACTATTTCCACTCTTATATCTAATCAAATCTATTATAGTTTTATTATCATCTATCTTGTCTTTTAACCGTTCATATATGGCATGTGGAGCTTTTTCAAACTCTAAAACATCAAAAATCTCTTTAAATATCTCATACTTATTCTCTTTTTCAAAAGCATCTAAGATAAACTGATTATTGATTTTAGAAAGATTGCTTACAAAATGAAACTTGGTTATAGTTAGTTTTCCATCATCTCTATTAAATATTTTTATACTATCATCAAGCTTTAAAATTTTTCTTACATCTTTATATTTTATATCCGGTATATTATTACCTTTTTTTATCTTAGCAAAAAAATAATCTGCAATAAGTTTTATCTGCTCAGGTGTTATTTTTATAATTGGTTTAGTATTAAATGTAATATTTGAAACTGATTGATACATTTTAAATATATCTGAAAGTAAAGAGTATTGGTGTGCTACTTTTTTATCTTGAAAATACTCGCAATTTCCAAACAGACTTAAATCATTTGTAGAATCTTTTTGGTCATCTATAGTTCTAACGATTGCCTCTGCAAATTCATCTGAATTAAAACTAAACAAACCAAAAGCATCTTGAGCTTTAATAATTTTTTTTACCTCATCATTAATATACTCTCGCCTTATCATATAGTTATAATTATCATGGTTTCTAAATGTAGGATTATCTTTTTGTATCTCTACCTCATAGATGATTTGAGCCACTGTTTTGCGTGGAAATTCTAGCCTAAGACTCTCTATCGCCTGAAGAGCTTTTTTTATTTTACCCTTTTCCTCATCTTCTTTTTTCTTCCCTTTTTCTTCTATTTTTATACCTAACTCTAAACACAACTCTTCAAGTAAATCACCACTATCTAAAGACTTGTAGCCTCTATGTTTTGCTAAAGCATAAAAGATTGTAAATAATTCTTCAATTTCTAGTTTTTCTTCAAAAGCCTTTTTAGCTCTTAACTCCCATTTATTTATATAGATATTTTGTTTTTCTTGATTTAGTAATATTTTTTTAGTTGATAGTTTATAATCCTCAAAAAGTTGTGCAAGATGAAGTTTTCTTTGTTTTCTTAAGTTATAAAGTCTCGTTGTAGAAGTGCTTACACTATGAAGAAGTTTTTTAGAGTTTCCATCTTTATCAGTAGGCTTATCAAACATACTAACGCCATAATCAACTAAAGAGTATCTATCGTTCTCAAACTCTTCTAAAATAGAATAACCTATTGATGTTATACCTAAATCAAGACTAAGTATTTTTTTCATAATGCAATTTTCCACCTTTTTAAACAGTTGTTACTATTTTAGCAGAAATAAGAAGTGATTTGGCATGTGGAAATTCCACATGTCACTATTAGTTTTTAGCTAAGATATTAAAACATGAGGAACAATTAGTGGATATTTCTTCATTTTTCTATATATATGTTTTCTAACAATTTGGCGAAGATCATTCTCTAATGCTCTAGGATTTTCGATTAGACCCTCTTTCATATGAATTAAAAAGTGTTCTAGCACATCTTCCATCTCTTTAGCAAAAGCCTTATCTTGTCTATCTGCAACTATTCCAAATGTTGTAACTTTTGGTTTCATAGTCATTTTTGAGTGCTGTCCATCAACTTGAGCAACAATCATTACAATTCCGTCAGATGCTAGTTTTTGACGATCAAGAATAATATCATCATCTATTTGATGGTTATTTTGATTATCTATGTAAGTTTTACCGGTTTTAACAGTTTTTACTTTTCTCATAAACTTAGGAGCTATCTCTATCTGTTCACCATCTGTCATAAGAAGAATATTTCTCTCTGGAACACCACACATCATAGCTGTCTCTTTATGCTTACTTACATGGTTAAACTCACCGTGAACAGGCAGGAAAAACTTAGGATTTACAAGACGAAGCATAAGTTTTTGCTCCTCTATGGAAGCGTGACCAGACACATGAATATCTTTTTCAGATACCACTTTTGCTCCAGCACGCTGAAGATGATTTAACATGCCAGAAATACTTCCCTCGTTACCCGGAATAGCACGAGATGAAAGAACAATCAAGTCCGTTGGCTTGATTTTCACATGCCTATGCTCACCGATTGACATTCTAAAGAGTGCAGAGTTTGGTTCACCTTGTGAACCTGTTGTAACTATAAGAACCTCTTTATCATTCATGCGAGCAATCTCATCTGCATCTATAAAGATATTTTTTGGAAATTTCACATAGTCATACTGCATAGCAATCTCTATATTTCTCTCCATTGAGCGACCAATTACACAAATTTTACGACCATACTTGATCCCATATTGAATAGCTTGTTGAACACGATGAATGTTTGAGCTAAAAGTAGATAGTAAGATACGACCTTCTGCCTTTGCAAACACTCTATCAAGAGCTGGTCCAACACTTAACTCTGATGGAGTTGGAAGTGCATTATAAGAGTTAGTAGAGTCACTTAAAAGACAAAGAACTCCTTTATCTCCATAGCAAGCAAGTCTATGTAGGTCTGCTGTATAACCATCTACTGGAGTGTGGTCAATTTTAAAGTCACCGGTATGAATAACTGTACCGGCATCTGTTGTAATTGCTAAAGATGAACTATCTAAAATCGAGTGAGTCATATGCATCCACTCTATTTCAAAATCATTACCGATTTTATATATTTTTCTTTTCTCAACTGGATTGAAATATTTTCTATGTTCTTTAATATGATGCTCATCAAATTTATTACCAATCATCGCTAATGGAAGTGGTGTCGCAAATATAGGAAACTGCATCTCTTTGTAAAGATATGGCATCGCACCAATATGGTCTTCATGCGCGTGAGTAATAATAACGGCAACAATTTTATTTCTAATCTCACGAAGATAAGAAAAATCCGGTACTAAAATATCTACACCATGCATATCTTCATCTGGAAAACTCATTCCAACATCTACAAGGATTGCCTCTTTTTCTGTCTCAAAAACTGCTATATTTCCACCAATTTCACCAAGCCCGCCAAGTGGAGTTATGCGAATTTTCGAGCTAGAATTCAAATCCAATTTATAGTGAGGATTTAGTCTTTGTTTATGACCTTTTTGATTTTTACCGACAAATGTCTTTAAGGTCTCATCAATTGGTGTAGGTTGTCTGCGATGACGATTACGGTTTTTGTTTTTATTTGGATTAGGTTTATTTCCTGTCCTTTTTTCACCACTTGCTTTATTGCTATTTGGCTTACGGGTATTGTTATTTGGTCTTCTATTGTTATTTGTATTTGGTTTACGGTCTGTTTGAAGTCTACTTTGTGTAGTCTCCTGCTTTTCTTCTGCCATCCAAACTCCTTTTATATTGTTTTATAGAGTTGGTGATAGTCGCTTGTGGAAACTTGATGAGGACGAATCGTTTGTATAAGTTCAAGCCGTTGAAAGGCTACTAGAAGATCGCTTTTTTCATACTTTGAAGATAGATTTTTCATAAGGGTTTTTCGAGGTTGCGTAAATGCAACTCTAAGCATATCCTCAAAATCTTTATCACTTCTATCTCTATCTTTTTGTATTAAAAAAACTGCAGAATCTATCTTGGGTGGAGGCTCAAATGCCGTTGGTGGAACTCTCACTACTATATGTGAACTCCCTACACTCTGAGTTATAATACTCAAAGAACCAAAAACCTTTTCACCAGCCTCTGCACAAAACTTCTCCGCAACTTCTAGTTGTACCATTACAAGTATATTTTTACACATTGGATCTGCAAGTGCTTTTAGGATGATATTTGTCGCAATATAGTAAGGCAAATTTGCCACTAAATCATACGGCTCATCAATAAGGCTACCCTTCCAAGCTTGTAGAACATCCCCACAATTTATATGAAGTCGCTCGGACACAATCTCTTCTTTAAATGTACTTTGTAACAGTCTACACAAATCGGTATCGACCTCAAAAGCTTCAACACTTTTGACATCTACTAAAAATTTAGTTAAATCACCTAAGCCAGGTCCAATTTCAACGATTTTATTATCATTCTTGGGCATCGCTTCGACGATCTTTCTTAAAACTGCTTCATCTTTTAGAAAGTTTTGTCCAAACTTCTTCTTTGCTACAACGCTCTCTTTTTTCATAACTCTTAGTCTATACTATTTTTGCTTATATTAA
>JAYELK010000175.1:0-7005 GCA_034717415.1 Campylobacterota bacterium
AATCTTTTTTATATTTTCTATCTCTGCTTCTAATTTCATTTTTTACCTCAACACTCTAAATGGTCTGCAACAACTTCAACGCCTCTTTAACAAGAGAGGCAGTATCAACACTTTCACATGCACTAAGTGCTTTTGAAATTTTATCTTTTTTAAATCCTAAAGATTCGAGAGCTTCTGTAGCTTCATTAAAAGCTTGATTTTTTGGTGAAGTCGTTGAAACCAACTCTGCATCAAAACCGGCAAGTTCAACTAAGATACGCCCTGCACTCTTAGGACCAATACCAGGCACTTTTTTAACACCGTTCATATCTTTGTTATTTATAATTGTCGCAAATTGAGATGGTGTATATGTAGAACAAATCGCCATGGCAACCTTTGGTCCAACACCATTTATCTTAATAAGCCTAGCAAACATCTTTTTTTCACTCATATCTATAAAACCAAAAAGAAGCTGAGCATCTTCACGGATAATATGAGTAGTAAAAAGATTCACTTCTGTTTTAGGCAGAGCTGAAAAAGTTTGAAGTGAGATAAAAACTTCATAAACAACTCCACTCACTTGCAGATGAACAAACGACGGTTCTTTATATTCTATACTGCCTTTTAAACCTACTATCACTCTTTTACCGCCTGAATTTCATATTTACTATCTTCAAGTTCAACAAGAGCAAAAACCTTATCTATAGAACCTTCTTTTGGATAAAAAACAACTTCAATAGGTGGATCAACTAACTTAAATTTCAGTTCGTTATGTCCTACCCATCTATCTCTATTTATAATTCTTGCATCAAATATATTATCTTGAAAAGAACTTGTTTTTGTTGTTAAAAGTATATAACGATCATTTTTTTGTTCACAATCTTTTTTTATATTTTCTAAATGTTTTTGTAAACTTTGAAATTTTTTATACTGTTTTACAAAAGATGCGGGCATTTTCACACCATTTTTTTTGTAATGCAACAATCTTTTTTTAACATCATTGAAAATTGCAGTACCATCTTTAATAAATTTAGTGTATTTAACTATCTCTTTATTGACATTTTTTATATCAATTTCAAGATTTTTTATATCTTCTTGATTGCTATCCAATCCATCTTGATCATCTCTCTTAAGTAGTGGGTCTATTATAAAAACATTTTCACTTCCCTGTAATTTTTCTATCTCTATAAATCGTGAAGCTGTTGCCTTTACATGAGAAGCACAAAGAGATATTGTCACCTCTTGACCTCTGATTTGACCACCAACGGCTTGAGAAATCTTAACAATATCCCCATCAACTTTGCCCTGTTCCAATCTTTTTATGTTAATCTTTTTACCGTAAGCTATGCCTTTATGCACATGTATAGTTAAGTCATATGCTCTAACCTGAGCCGTTTTATGAGTTTGACCTCCAATAGTTGCTTTCTTTGCATTTACTTTTGCATTTGAGCCAACATTACCCTCAATATCAATCTCACTGACATCTATCACCATTCCGGTTCCAACAGCATCTTTAAGTGCATCACTCTCTTTTACATTTACAGTAACCTCAGACTCTAAACCTGAAATTATATTTCCCGTAGTTTTAAAAGTTATAGAATCAAGATCCACATCTGTTTTTACACTATAAAGAGTTCCTTCAAGTGATATGTAACCATTTTCATTTGCTATATATTTAATACTTTTTGGTGTATCTTCTTCTCGTATCGTATCATCTATTGTAAATGTTGGTTTATCATTTTCTTCAGGCTCTTTAGCAGCCATAAATTCACCACGACAATTTCTTCCTGATTTACCAATTTTAGCTTTTATATATTCTATAATAACTTCATCTTTTTCAACACTTTTGATAAATCCACGAGAAGCATAATCGATTTTATGATGCTCATCTATATTCTCTTGTTTATCATAATGCAAAATTATTTTATCATTTATAGTTAAGGTTGGTTCATAAGACTGCGCAATTAAAATAGTTTCATTTTTTATATATTTAGCTGTTTTTTCAACTCTAACATATGCTGATATTTTTGATACAGCTTCATCTATCATCTCATCAAATATATTTATAAGTATTCCAGCACGAACTTTTGCTTTATTTATTAAGACTAACAAATCTTGTTCAAATTTTGAAGAGTATGAAACCTTTGAACCAGCTTTAATACTTAAATAAACTTTACATTTAGTAGCATTAGCTCCAATGGCAAGATGAAAAGAGGAATAGGCATCATTCTCTTTTTTTGTAAAAAACTCAACCTCATACATCTGTTTAATCTGAAAATGTGGATTTAAAAGTGCAGTTGCATCATCTAATTCATATATCTCATCATTAGCTATCTCTTCCCACTCTGTTTCTTTAGTACCATCATTCATACGAGTATATGTTTGAACTTCCAGAATATTAAAATCAATAGTATTTACATTTACATCATACGATTTTGCCAAAGAGACTAACTCTTTAGCAACATTTTGCACCCTGATAACAGTAGGACGAATCTTTTTCTTAGATGTAGTTATTTTTTTATCGTTTGAACCAAATAATGCCATTTATCATTCACCAAATTAATATTTAAATTTTAAAGTCTATATTTTAACTAAAATTTGGTTAAAATTTTGTAAAATAAATATAAACAGATAAAGAGCTCCATGTTTAAAGCGATTTTCACCAACAGTTTTGGGATTTTAGTCTCAAGAATCTTAGGATTTATAAGAGATTTATTTACAGCATCAGTTCTTGGTGCAAATATATATAGTGACATATTTTTTATAGCTTTTAAACTACCAAATCTATTTCGTCGTATCTTTGCTGAGGGTGCTTTTACACAAGTTTTTATCCCTGCTTTTGCAAAGAGTAATCAAAAAGGTGTTTTCTCAGCTAACATTTTTGTTGTTTTTCTCTCTATTATCCTAATAATAACTCTGCTTGTCAATTTATTTCCAGCTCTTTTTACAAAAGCTATAGCTGTAGGATTTGATGAAAAAACTATAGAGACAGCAGCTCCATTTGTGGCTATAAACTTTTGGTATCTGCCACTTATATTTGCAGTCACTTTTTTAAGTACTATGCTTCAATATAAACACCATTTTGCAACCTCAGCTTTTTCTACAGCACTACTTAATCTATCACTTATTTTGTCTCTTTATTTCTCTCAGGACAAAAGCCAAGTTGAGATAGTTTATTATCTTAGTTGGGGTGTAGTTATTGGTGGAATTTTACAACTTTTAATACATATCTTGGCAATTTACAACTATGGACTTTCAAAGATTTTAGTAGGTGGATTTAAATACTTAAGTGTTAAGTCAAAAATCATAAAAAAAGATACAAAAGAGTTTAGAAAACAGTTTTTTCCTGCCATGTGGGGAAATTCAACTGCACAGGTAAGTGCCTTTTTAGATACTTTTTTGGCTTCATTTCTTGTAACAGGTTCTATCTCATACCTCTACTATGCCAACCGTATTTTTCAACTTCCTCTGGCACTTTTTGCCATCGCCACATCTATCGCACTCTTCCCAAGAGTTGCAAGATATATAAAAAACCAAGATGAAAAGAAAGCTTTAGAATTTTTACAAAAAGCATTTTGGTTTTTAACAGCTCTACTAACTGCAAGTGCAATAGGTGGATTTATACTTGCAAAAGAGATAACTTGGCTTTTGTTTGAGAGGGGTGCATTTAGCTCACAAGACACTGCAAACACAACTTTAGTTTTACAGATGTATATGATAGGTCTTCTCCCTTTTGGACTTCAAAAACTCTTTTTACTATGGCTATATGCAAAAGAGATGCAGATGAAAGCGGCAAAAATCGCAACAGTATCTTTAATGACCTACATACTTCTAGCCCTATCCCTAATCTCCCCAATGGGAGTAAGTGGTCTAGCACTGGCAAGTACCTTTGGAGGCTTCGTAGGGTTTGGCTTAACCATCAAAGCTTTTGGAGTAAAAACATTTTTAGATATACTTCGCTCAAAAAACAGCGTCTATCTACTTTTTGGTGCCATTTTATTTACTATTTTATTATTAATTTTTAAGGATTTTATCAGTGCTTATATTTGATTCAGTACAAAAAACAAAACGAGAATTTATACCACAAGTTAAAGGAAAAGCAACTCTTTATGTTTGTGGTCCAACTGTTTATGACGATGCTCATTTAGGTCATGCCAAGAGTGCTTTGGTTTTTGACCTTTTAGTTCGTGTGCTTAAGGCTAATGGTTACGAAGTGACTTATGCTAGAAATATCACGGATATAGATGATAAAATCATTAAAAAAGCGATAGAACAAAAAAAAGATATACAAGAGATAACTGATTTTTATACAGATGCTTTTCATAGAGAGATGGATAGCTTAGGGGTATCTCGCCCAGATATTGAACCAAAAGCCACAGAATCACTTGACGCAATGTTTGAACTTATCCAAAAACTTATAGACTCTGGGCATGCTTATGCTACCAATGAGGGGGATGTTTACTTTGATACAGCTAGTGATAGTGAGTACCTAAGTTTATCTGCTAGAGTTCAAGATGAAGATGATAAACAGGAGAGAGTTGAGAGTTCAAGCATGAAGAAAAACCAAGTCGATTTTGCTCTTTGGAAATCAGTACATGATGATTCTGTAACTTTTGATAGCCCTTTTGGTGCAGGTCGCCCAGGTTGGCATGTGGAGTGTTCTGCGATGATAGAGAAGCACTTGGCATGTGGAGATAATAAGTTTGCTGTTGATATCCACGGTGGAGGTGCTGACTTACTTTTTCCACACCATGAGAATGAGGCAGCACAAACTAGGTGTGGAAGTGACCATGCACTTGCAAACTACTGGATGCATAACGGTTTTGTAAACATAGATGGTGAGAAGATGTCAAAATCTTTAGGAAATAGTTTTTTCCTAAAAGATGCTTTAAAAGAGTACGATGGAGAAGTATTACGGTTCTATCTTTTAAGCACTCATTATAGAAGTAACTTTAATTTCAACAGTGAAGATTTAGCAACATCTAAAAAAAGACTTGACAAGATTTATAGACTCAAAAAAAGACTTTTTGGTATGGCTTGTGGAACTGATGTAACTGAGTTTCAAACCAAACTTTTAGAAGCCCTTAGTGATGATATGAACATATCAACCTCACTTGCTTTGATAGATGAGATGATTTCACATGCCAATGAGATTTTAGACACAGCAGGAAAACATAAACAACTTAAAAAAGATACAAATAACAATCTTTCTTATATTACAAAAGTTTTAGGTTTTGGTGTAAAAAATCCGTTTGAATATTTTCAGTTTGGAGTTGATGAGGAGACTAAAACTAAACTTGCAGATTTAATCACTAAAAGAGATGAAGCTAAAAAAGAGAGAAACTTTGAAGCCTCAGACAAACTTCGTGATGAGATCTTGGCATGTGGAGTTTCACTAATGGATACACCACAAGGCAGTTTTTGGGAAAAGATATAAGTAAAAATGAAATTTTTCATTTTTCTTATTTTTAGTTTTATATTGAGTACAATTAATGCAAAAGTTATAGCTAAAATCCCTGAAGCCTCTGGGATTTGTTATATACAAAATTTAAAACAACTCATAGTAATAAATGATGAGGGGTGGATTTATAGAGTTACTAAAAAAGGTAAAATCTTAGAAAAAAAATTCTTAGGGGATTATGATTTAGAGGGGATTGATTATAATGAAATATCAAAAAAATTATACCTTGCAGTTGAGGGTAAAAATTATATTTTAGTTTTAGATATAAACAGTTTTAAAATACTTGAAAAGATTAAAATTAAAAAACAATATAAAAAAAGTGGTCTTGAAGCGATAGCTATAAAAGATTCAGAGATTTACTTATCAAATCAAAACAACTCTGTTCTTTTTAAACTAGGTAAAATTAAAAATAACAAAGCAAAAATCATAAAGACTTATAATCATGGTTATATAGATATTGCAGGTTTAACTTTTTACAATAACTACCTGTATATGACTAGCGACAAAAAAGACTTACTTATAAAATATGATATAAAAACCAACAAAACCATTAAAAAAATAAAACTTCCAAAATCTGCTCAAGAGGGAATCTGTTTTGATGAAAATAACAATCTCTATATTGCAGATGATAACGGAAGGGTATTAAAATACAAAGCAAAAAAGCTAGGAATATAAAATGAATATAGTAGAGTTGAAAAAACTTTTAGAGGAAAATTCAGAAGATTTAACAAACGAATTTAAGCGACTGTTTCATGGCAGAGGTGGGCTTTACGAAGGCTGGAAGCATTTAACTATTGATTCTATTGATACAGTTTTAAGTGTTGCTCTTTATCGTGAAGAGGGGAATGAAGCTGAATTAATCACAATGCTTCAAGAGTTTATTTCCACATGCCAACATGAGACTATTGTTTTACAAAGAAGATACTTAAAAGGCTCTCCAAGTGAAGTGATAGTTGGTGAGTTAGATGATGATTTATTTGTAGTTGAAAACGGTATGAAAATAAAACTTAACCTACTCTCAAATAAAAACTCTGGTTACTTCCCTGATATGAAAAATGGTAGAGAGTTTGTAAGACAAAACTCTAAAGGCAAAGCTGTTTTAAATCTCTTTTCATACACATGTGCCTTTAGTATTGGGGCTGTTTTAGGTGGTGCAAAGAGTGTCTCCAATATAGATATGAGTAAAGGTGCTTTAACTACAGGACGAGCCAACCATCACCTAAATAACTTAGAGATGAAAGGTGTTAGTTTTCATCCATACAACATACTAAAATCATTCTCACGCATCAAGAAAAAAGGTCCCTATGATTTAATCATTATAGACCCTCCAACTTTTCAAAGAGGGAGTTTTGAGGCTACAAAAGATTACAGAAAACTCATTATGAAACTACCTCAAATCGCATCTAAAGATTGTACTCTTTTAGCATGTTTAAACTCTCCAGATTTGGATGTAGAGTTTATAACAGCACTTATAAAAGAGTTGTCTCCAAGCTTCAAGTTTGTAAAAAGACTCCAAAATGTAAAAGAGTTTGCAAGTAAAGATGAAGATAGAAGCTTGAAAAATC
>JAYELK010000176.1:0-6743 GCA_034717415.1 Campylobacterota bacterium
ATTCTCTTGTTTTGGAAAAAGTTACACCAGATAGGTGAAAGTTTTTAGTGTGGCTTTTTCGCTTTAAAGTACCTAATTATAGAGCAATTTGGCTTGTTGTCTAATTTGGTATGGAATTATTGGGGTTGCTTAAATGATAAAAAAAGGTAAGAATATGCCAAAACTTAGTAGATTTTATGGAATCATCATAATATAGACAAAGAACACCCACCTAAAATATTCACATAAAATATAGCGAACATCAAGCTGTTATGGAGATAAAAACTCTTAACATTATAGAAGGTTCCCTTCCAAAAAGAGCATAGGATTTTAGCTCGAGAATGGGCTGAACTTCACCAAGATGAACTAAATAAGATGTGGGAAACTCAAAATTTTCATAAAATAGAACCATTGGAATAATATTATGAAATTAATTAAATTTAATATTATCAAAAATTACATTTTTGATTTATACTTTGAAGATGACACAATGAAAAGAGTTGATTTAAGTAATCTTATAAAATCAAAAGTCTCTAAAGAGGAATTAAGTTCTGCACACATTGATAGTGATTGGGGTTGTTTAGAATTTAAAAATGGATATGTAGATATAGACCCAAAAACTCTTTATATATACAATGGTTAATCTCACCAAATCTTAGCAAAATCAAACTCCATTTTTTCATCACACTCTTTTACTTTAAACTCAACTACCTCATCACTAGCGTCACAAACTTTTATATATCTGCCATCTTTTAGTTCATAAACTTTTGCTATCTCCTCTTCTGGATCAACTATGATGTAGTAACCTACGCCCTCTTGCTCATAAAGATCGTATTTTAAACCTTTATCTTTTTTGGCTGTGCTTTTTGAGAGAATCTCAAAGATGATTTTTGGGGCTTTTGTTATGTAGGCTTCGTTTTGTGGTTCATGGCAGATGACAGAATTGTCTGGCTGAACAATTGTATCCTCTGCTATCTTCCAGTCTATTGGCATATAAACTTTACATCTATTGCAGTTTGCAAACATATTTTGTAAAACCCAACCTATTTTATTTGTTATATTTTGATGTTTCAACATTGGAGCAGGACTCATACAGTAAGCTTGTCCATAGATAAGCTCCCAGTCATTCCCCTCCCAATTCTTATAATCATCATAAGTATAGTATGGTAAATCTTCTAATTTTAATGCACCCATTACCTCATCCCTTATTAAATCTTTTAAAAATTATATCATAAAATAGTTTTCAATATTGGAACTAAAATTGCTTATACAAAACAAACAAAAGGGGTTCAGATGAGCATTCAAATATCTCGCACACATGATTTAATCGCAGATGCACTTGATTACCGTGCTATGCGTCAAGATATGATAGCTTCAAATATCGCAAATGCTGATACTCCTTTTTACAAACCAAGAGATGTAAGGTTTGAAGATGCTTTGGCTACTAAAAAAGCCGACATTATGCAAGAAAACAAGAGTAAACTTGATTTAGCACAAACAGATTCTGCACATATCCCTCTACAAAATGAAAAAGGCAATTATAGGTCTACAACATACTTTAGAGATGGTCACATGGCACGAAATGACGGAAACAGTGTTGATATAGATGTTGAAACAACAGAGATGAGTAAAAACTCTGTTATGTTTAATGCTCTTATTCAGGCAAACAAAAAAGATACAATGATTTTTAGAAGTGTGATA
Organism: Campylobacterota bacterium; assembly: GCA_034717415.1. GTDB lineage: Bacteria > Campylobacterota > Campylobacteria > Campylobacterales > Sulfurimonadaceae > Sulfurimonas. Next base: position 1,681 of record JAYELK010000176.1, read on the forward strand.
GACGCTTCACAAAAGGTTAACTAATGAGTAACTTCCTTAATAGTTTTGACATAAGTGGCTATGGTTTATCGGCTCAAAGAGTTCGTGTAAATACCATCTCGTCAAACATAGCAAATGCACAAACAACAAGAACCGAAGAGGGTGGACCATACCGAAGAAAAGAGGTTGTTTTTAAAGCTGTTGATTTTAATGAGCAGTTTAACAAAGCACTAAACTCTATGACAGAGAGTGCAAAATATGAAGACCCTTTAAATGAGGGAAGTTTTGGCAAAAAAGTTAATCCTGCTATAATGAGCGTAATAGTTGATAAAATTTCAAGAGATGACAGAGAGCCAAAGATGAAGTTTGAGCCAAATCATCCAGATGCAGATGCAAATGGCTATGTTGCCTATCCAAATATTAATCCTGTTATCGAAATGGCCGATTTAGTAGAAGCAACTCGTTCTTACCAAGCGAATGTAGCTGCATTTCAAAGTGCAAAAGATATGGCAAACAGTGCCATTTCATTATTGCAGTAAAAGGAAATAGTAAATTATGAGTGAATTTGGAAAGATTGACAGTTTATCGGGTGCATCTACTGCCGACCTCTTAAAACAAAAAAGCAAAGTTGAAGGTGTCGGTGGAGCAGAGGCATTTGCCCAAAAGCTAAAATCTGCAATGAATGAAGTAAATGAACTTCAAGTTGACAGCGAAAAAGCCATAGGTGACATGGCAACTGGACAAGTAAAAGACCTTCATCAAGCAGCACTCGCTATCTCAAAAGCTGAAACAAGCATGAAGCTGATGCTTGAGATAAGAAATAAAGCACTAAACGCTTATAAAGAGATAGGAAGAACACAGTTATAAATCAAACTTTTAATGCTATAATCTCCTAAAAAAGCAACTATGACAAACCAAAACAAAAGCAAAAAAATCTTTCTTCTATACACCTTACTTGTTATAGGCTTTTTAATCTTTTTAAGTGTAATGCTACTAACAGTTTTAAAATCTCGCCATATTCCATCACTATACACAAAAGAGAGTTCAAAAGCCCAGAGAGGAAACATCATCAGTGCTGATGGCTTTCATATAGCTACGACAAAAAAACTCTACAAAGCAGTTGTAAACACTCTCTACATCGACCCACAAAAAAAAGATCTTTTTATACAACTTTTTAGTATCTACTCTGGTATAAAAGCAGATGAAATCACAAAAAAACTTAAGGAGAGAGATGGTGTGATAGTTTTAAGCTATGATATTGCTGAAAAAGAAGCTCAATATCTTAAAAGACTATCTTATGAACTAAGACAATACAAGGTTTTCGTCCAAAGAGAAGATCCTCGTACCGGACGAAAAACACTTCACGGACTAAGCATTATAGAGAGTGGAGAGAGTAGAGAATATCCATATGGAAATCTTTTAACTCCCATCATCGGTTACCCCCACAAAATGGAAGAAGATGGCTATACTCGCATAAAAGGTGTTAAAGGTTTAGAAAAAAAATTTGATGCAGAACTCTCCTCAAGAAGAGATAGATCAAGCAGGGGTTTAAGAGATGTAAACGGTTATATTATCTTAAACAAAGATAGCTTTACAAAGTCTAAAATAGATGGTCTTGACATAAAACTAAATATCCCTATCTCTTTACAAATAAGAGTAGAAAAGATCTGTTCTTCTATGAAACAAGAACTAAAAGCCAAAGAGGTAATGATAGCTATTATGAACTCAAAAAACGGCAAAGTCATTACTATGGCAAGCTCAAATAGATTTTTACCAAAATCGATCAAACGAAGTGACTACCCATCTCTCAACGCTAACATGATTGAGTATAGTTTTGAGCCGGGAAGTGTTATAAAAACCATTGCTTTTTCTCTGCTTTTAGATAAAGGACTTGTAAATCCTTACGACTTGGTAAATGGTCATAATGGTCGCTTTAAAATCGGTAGAAAAGTTATAACTGATGAACATAGATTTGATTGGTTATCTGCTGAAAATGTCATAGTCCACTCATCAAATATCGGTATCGCCCAACTTGCCCAAAAACTCTCCGGCAGTGAGTTTTACAATGGACTTAAGTCATTTGGTTTTACTTATAAATCAACACCGGATTTAGCCTATGAGAAAAAAGGCTCGATACCACATGCCATAAAACTCGAAAATGAAATATATAAAGCAACCTGCTCATACGGTTATGGCATGAGAGCCAATCTTATGCAGCTTATCCGTGCATATAGTGTCTTTAGCAACAATGGGAGAATGGTAACTCCAAAAGTAGTGGATAGTTTTACGGATGAGTTTAACCGTGATATACTCATAGAAGAAAATGAGCAGATTCAAGTTATAAAAAGTTCAACTGCCACGAGAGTTAAAAAAATTCTTGCAAAAACTGTAAGAGAGGGAACTGGTACAAAAGCAAGAACAAAGGGTCTTTATATTGGTGGCAAAACCGGAACTGCTCACATAGTTGAAAAAGGCAGATATGTTAATAGATACAACACCTCCTTTATAGGTTTTGTAAATGACAAAACTCATAAATATACAATGGGTGTAGTTATAATTGAACCTAAAAAAAGTCAGTTTGCTGCCCAAACTGCCGTACCTGTTTTTAAAAAAGCTGTAGATATTATGGTTGAAGAGGATTATTTACAACCAGATATTATCAAGTAACCTTGTTTTTCCTACTTTTGCTTCTACCAATATAACCGTATTTCCAACTTCTACGAACCATATATACTCAAACTCTCTATTTACTATCTCCACATACTCTACTTCTAGTGGTTTTAGTATCTCTAGCATCCTCTTTTTAATAATTTCAACATCCAAAACAGAATCGCTAATCATCTTACTTGCCTCATAGAGTGAAGCAGAAATTTTAAGAGAATCTTCCCTTTCTTGTGGACTTAGATAGATATTTCTACTACTCATTGCCAAACCATCACTCTCTCTAAGAGTATCTACTGCAACTATATTCACACTCATAAAAAGTTGTTTTACCATCAGTGAGATAAGATTTAACTGTTGAGCATCTTTTTTACCAAAGTAGGTATTTGTAGGTTGGACTATATTTAAAAGTTTCATAACTACGGTTAAAACACCGTTAAAATGTGATGGACGACTATTCCCCTCTAAAACAAAACCTCTAACATTTGGAGCCACCAAACTTACTTCATCTTCACCATATATATCCTTGGCATGTGGAAAGAAAAGAATATCAACACCACAAAGAGAGCATATCTTTTTATCTGCCTCATCTTTTTTAGGATAACTATCTAAGTCTTCGCCTTTTAAAAATTGCGTAGGATTTACAAAGATGGAAACAACAACTAACTCATTTTTTTCTCTTGCTTTTTTTATAAGTGAGATATGCCCCTCATGTAAAGCACCCATTGTTGGTACAAAACCTATACTCTTATCTATATTTTTTAAATACTCTTTTAATTCTCTTGGATTGGAAATAATCTTCATAAATTATACCTTGATGTGTTATAATCGCAATTATACAATAATGGAATAACTATATGGATAACTACGAATACACAGAACTTTTAAAAAATATTACTATTAAGATTGGAAATATCGCAGGTGTTGTTGAACCTGATAAAATTGAAGCAAGACTAAAAGAGATAGAAGAGTTTGAAAATACTCAAGAGTTTTGGAATGATACCTCAAATGCTGCAAAAATTCAAAAGGAAAAAACTCAGATTCAGAGAAAACTTGATAAATATAACCTTGCCAATGATGCCGTAACTGATGCTGTAGAGCTTTATGAGATGGCAAAAGAAGAGAGTGATGAAGAATCTATCCAATCTCTTTATGATGATGCTCCTACCCTCGAAAATCAAATAAGAAGTATGGAAATTGAAGTTCTTTTAAGTGCAGAGAGTGACGCAAACAATGCCATACTTTCCATCCATCCTGGAGCCGGTGGAACAGAGAGCCAAGATTGGGCAGAGATGCTACTTAGAATGTATAAAAAATGGGCTGAGAGAAGAGGTTTTAGTGTTGAAGTTCTTGATTATCAATCAGGTGAAGAAGCAGGTATAAAAGATGTTTCTATCATTGTAAAAGGTGAGAATGCCTATGGATACTTAAAAGTTGAAAATGGCATACACAGACTTGTTCGCATCTCCCCTTTTGATTCAAATGCAAAAAGGCACACCTCTTTTAGTTCAGTTATGGTCTCGCCTGAGATTGATGATAATATCAATATCGTGATAGAGGACAAAGATATTCGTGTTGATACATATAGAGCAAGTGGTGCCGGTGGTCAGCATGTAAATAAAACAGAATCTGCTATTAGATTAACCCATATAGAGACAGGGGTAGTGGTTCAGTGTCAAAATGACAGAAGCCAACATAAAAACAAAGCTACTGCAATGAAAATGCTTAAATCTCGTCTTTATGAGTTGGAGTTAGAGGCTCAAAAGGCTGAACAAGATGGTGTAGCTAAGAGTGAGATAGGCTGGGGGCATCAGATTCGTTCATATGTTATGCAACCTTATCAGCAAGTTAAAGACAGTAGAAGCAATGAAGCCTATTCAAATGTATCTGGAATTTTAGATGGTGATATAGATGCAATGATAGAGGGAGTTCTTATCTCTATAAATCGTGCCTAATCTTTTTTAGGCATAAAACTATAGCCTAAAAAGCCAATACCGACTATCATAGCTATGATAGTTAAATATTGCATCTGCTTTTTTTGAGTATTTTTCAGTTCATCCAAAAACTTAGAACCATCTTTTTTTTGAGACTTTAGTGATGAAGAAGTTTCACCTCTTACTTTAGCTTCCATTCTAGCTACATTGGCTGCTGCCTTTTGATTTGCACTCAAACCCTCTTTTGGTGTAACCCAAAAATGAACTCCAAAACCGATAACCAACAGAACTGCACCTAAACTCCTAAAAATAACTGTTTTATGTTTTAAAAAAAATTCCAATATCTACTCTCTATTTGCTATGTAAGTTCCTGTTCATAAAGAACTTATAATACAAATTATGTCAAAATTCACTTATGTGTGCCAAGATAAATCGGCACTTACTTGTTGGTGCGACATTTTAAAGTGTTTAGTCCAACCTAGGTAGTCT
>JAYELK010000177.1:0-1307 GCA_034717415.1 Campylobacterota bacterium
AGATTCTGCGTTAAGAAGCAAGAGATAAATCATTAAAATTAGGATCAAAAGGAATTTGATTTTTCAATACACCAACGATAATATGAAGCAATTTTCTCATACAAGCACATACAGCAACCATCTTTAATTTTCCTCTACTGATAAGTTTTTTATAAAAAGGAGCGATAATAGGATTATGTTGAATGGCGGACAATGTTGGTAAATATAAAGCAGTTCTAATACGACGATTACCTGCTTTACATAATTTGGCTTTTCCTTTATATTGTCCAGATTGTCTCTCTCTTGGAGCTAATCCAGCATGAGCGACTTGTTGTTTAGGTATTAAACTACCATTCAATTCACTTAACATTGTTGCAGCGGTAACAGAACCGATACTTGTAATAGAAATGAGCAAATTTCTATTTGATTTTAAATCTGGATATTTATCAAAATGTTCATTAATATGCTGTTCCACTTTTTCGATCTGTCTATCATAAGATCTTATTGTTTGTTTAATCATTGTTTTTATTTGGGAGTTTTGTACATTTTGAATATATGTTTTTTCACTTGCACGTTTACTTTTTAAGTGCTCTAAATGTCTGGTTAATGATTTTAATCCTTTTACTCCTCGAGGGGGAACAGGTGTAGGTTCTGGATTATAAGTAGCCATATAACAAGCAATTAGTCTAGCATCAACTTTGTCTGTTTTAGTTCTAATCAATTTAGTTTTACCAAAATATTTTACTTGTGATGGATTAATAACTGTAATCAGAAAGTCAGTATGTATCCTAACCCATTCTACTAGAGGAGTTTCATATCCACCAGTGGATTCAACACCAATATGAATAGAACCGACTTTTTGTTTTGGAACTATTTTAGTTATCCATTGTTTTAATTTATCAAAACCGCGTGTTGTGTTTGCAAGTTTTGGATGAACAAATTGTATAGATTTGTCTTCTGATTCCACAGCACACATGAAATCGTATTTTGCCATATCTATTCCAATATAGATATTCATAATTTTCTCCTTTAAGTTTTACCGGATATCCGCACATATTTTTTCAACTCTTGTCTTGAACAATCAGGGTCTGTTGCCCTCAGATTCTGCTCAGAGTGTTTGAAAAAGTGGGCGGGAACCAATCTTTGCGACAGGTTCAAAGACCTAAAACGCGAATCGGTTTCACCACCCGGTTCATTTTTAATTAACACAATTATTTTAATAGTTTTATCTTTCATTTACAATTAATTTTTAATATTTTTATTTTTTATTCTAATTTAATTTCTTTATATTTATCTTTAATTGACATTGAATGTTAACTTACAAGACG
>JAYELK010000178.1:0-6597 GCA_034717415.1 Campylobacterota bacterium
ACCCTCTAACTGTTTCCATATTATAACAGTTAAAGCGCCAACTACCATTCCAGATATCGCACCAAACTTTGTAATGTTACGATTATACAAGCTTAATATTATAAGTGGTCCAAATGCAGCACCAAATCCTGCCCAAGCATATGAGACTAGCTTTAGGACACTAGAGTTTTCATCTGCAGATATAATCCATGCTATTATAGCGATAATTATAACAGTTATACGACCTATCCAAACTAGTTCTTTATCGCTTGCATCCTTATGAATTATAGCGTGATATATATCTCTTGTAAGAACTGAAGAGGAAACAAGAAGTTGAGAATCAACTGTGCTCATGATAGCAGCAAGTATTGCAGCGAGTAAAAAGCCAGCTATCCAAGGGTTAAAAACAAGCTGAGAGAGTATAATAAAAATCTTTTCACTATCTGCTAAATCAACACCATTTGCCACAACATAAGCAAAGCCGAAAAAACCAACACTTAAAGAGCCAATAACTGATAAAATCATCCAACTCATACCGATTCTTTTAGCTACTCCTACTTCATCTGCATCTCTAATGGACATAAATCTAACTAAGATATGAGGCTGTCCAAAATAGCCAAGCCCCCATGTAAGTAGGGATACAATGGAGATTAACGAGGCTCCACTCACTATATCTAAATGGGTTGGATCAATTGAGTGAATCGTTGTTATTGCATTTGATATGCCACCAAGATCAAATATAACAACTATTGGCGTTACAACAAGAGCTAACATCATTAAGATACCTTGAATGAAGTCTGTCCAACTTACAGCATTATACCCACCTAAAAAAGTATAGGAGACTATGATAAAACTACCGATAAGAAGTGCATCCGAATATGCAATATTAAAAGTTGCTTCAAAAAGTTTAGCTCCACCTACAAGCCCTGAAGATGTATAGAGAGTATAAAAAAGCAAAATCACAATTGCTGTTACAATTCTAAGAGTATGTCCACTATCTTCAAAACGATTTGCCAAATAGTCCGGAATAGTCAAAGAATCATTTAAGTGATGTGTATAAACCCGTAAAGGTTTTGCTACGAAGTGCCAATTAAGATATGCTCCTATAATCAAGCCTACAGCTATCCAACTACCCACAATCCCATCACTATACATCATACCAGGAAGTCCTAAAAGTAACCAACCACTCATATCAGATGCTCCAGCACTCAGAGCTGTAACACTAGGATTAAGTCCACGACCACCTAAAACATAATCACTCAAATCACTTGTTTTAAAGTAAAAGGAAAATCCTATTGCTAACATAACTAGCATGTAGGCTATAAACGATATAATAATCTCTATCTGCATCTGTTAAATCTCCTCCAAAAAGATACTTTGAATACCTAAATTTCCATATCTATGGTAAGAGTTAGATATGCTTTGTTCTATAAAATAGTGCATAAGTTCCAATCTACCATGGGAAACAAAAGGTTCACTAGCAAGATAAATCGCTTGATCAGCTATTTTATTATAAATATTTTGCGTCACATTATTTGGATGTAAAAATCTAACTCTTTGATATTGAGGTATTAATGCTATAAGTTCATCTTCATCATCACGAGAGAATTTATCATCTTTACCTATAAACGAACTCTGTTTAGACTCTAGCCAAATTAGTTCAGCTTTTCTTGATTTTTTAGGTATAGATATATGAAGATTTGCACCTACCATTTTTACAGCCATAATAGTTGTTAAAATTTCATCAAGCTCATCACCATCTTCTATTCTAAGAAGTACACTCTCAACAGCTAAATATCGGATGATATTACTCTCACCTCTTATATGTGCATAATCATGCTCTTTTAAAAACTCTACTTCATGCCAATGTGCAAAGTGACATATATGCCTCATTGCAGCTTCACACTCATCATTAAAAACGGTATCTCTTGTTAGGAAGATTCTCATCTGGTCTATAAACTGAGTTGAACATGACTCATAAAGGTTAGTTTCTTTATAATCTATGTCCATAAATTGACTTACATAGTTAAATCCTCCAGCTTTTTTACCAGAACCAATAGCAGATTTTCTCATCCCTCCAAAAGGCTGACGAGTTACAATTGCTCCAGTAGTTCCACGATTTATATAGAGGTTTCCTGCAAGAATTTTGTCCCTCCAATAGTCTTGTTCTCTTTTATCTAATGATTCTATACCTGAGGTTAATCCATACCCAGTAGAGTTTACCATATCTATGGCATCATCTAAATCCTCTGCACACATCACACTAAGCACTGGACCAAAAAGTTCATTCATCTGACAAAAATCATTTTTCTTTGTTCCCCATCTTACTGATGGTGTTAGCATATAAGGGTTTCCTTTATCAGCATAATTTGGACGCACCAACCACTCTTCACCATCATCAAGATATGTAAGTGATTTTTTAAGTTCTCCTGCTGGAAGATTTGCCAATGTTCCGATGCGATTTGAGAAGTCCCAAACAGAACCAGTTTTTAGAGATTCTACTCCCTCTTTAATAGTTTTTTTGAACTCGGCATCATTAAACAACTCTTTTTCAAGTACTAAAAGTGAAGTTGCTGAACATTTTTGTCCAGAGTTGTGAAATGCAGAGACTAAAACATTTTTAATAGCTTGATCACGGTCAGCTAAAGCTGTTACAATAGTTGCGTCTTTTCCACCTGTCTCAGCACTAAGAGCTATATCTGGACGGGATTTTATAATACGATATGCAGTCTTCTCTCCACCTGTAAAGATAGTAAAATCTATATCACGACTTGGAATCATATGTTCACCTACAACTGAACCATGTCCAGGGATAAACTGTAGAGTGTTTCTACTGATTCCTGCATCCCAAAAACATTGACAGAGTCTATATCCGCAAAGGATAGAATCTTCTGCTGGCTTAAGGATAACAGTGTTTCCAGCAGCAAGTGAAGCTGCAACTCCACCAACAGGGATAGCAATAGGAAAGTTCCAAGGGCTTATCACTAAACCAACTCCCTTTCCATTCGCTTCAACGCCAGTAAGTCCCGACATTTTTGCTACACTATATGGGTAGAAGTTTGCAAAGTCTATTGCTTCACTCACCTCAACATCAGTCTCTGTGAAAACTTTACCTACTTCAGCAGCAGCAACTCCTATAAGGTCAGCTCTTGCCACTCTCATCTCATGAGCCGCATCCATAAGTATCTCTTGTCTTCTAGCAGTTGTAAGTTTTCTCCAACCATCAGGATCCGCTTTTGCCGTTGCAATAGCTATTTTCATATCCTCAGGCGAAGCTTGGACATAACTGCCTGCTAATTTTTTATCATGGTATTGACTTTTATCTATCACTTCAATATATTCATCTCTTTGAACGATTTTACCACCAACAACAGGGTATGCATTAAAACCACCAATTTCACTTATGTTTTGCCACTTATCACGAATACCTTCTGCCCATTTTCTGTTTGCACTAAGTACAAAATCAGTATCTGGCTCATTTTCAAAATGATAATGTTTAAGATCTATATCTTTTTTTATTATCTCTGCGTTTCTATCTTGTGTTCTATATGGTTTTTGATCCACACTTGGCATAAGTGCGATTGCATCATCATAAGATTTTACAAGTAAGTTCCAAGCTGGAGTATCAACCTCTAGTCCAAAACTATGTCTTAAAAAGTTTTGCTCTGCTGTGTTTTCATCAAATCTTCTTACTAAGTAGGCGATGGCATTTGTAAAAGTATCTTTAGTAGCTGTTGGAGCATAAAGGATAACATTTAAACCTTGTGCTTTTAGAACTTCATAAGCTGCTTCACTCATCCCTTCTAGCATCTCAGCACTTACGAACTTCTCTACTTTTCTCTCTTTGGCTAAAAGCATTGCTAAGGCATGGTCAAAAAGATTGTGAGAAGCTACACCGGTATGTATATACTGTGCCACTTCAGGATTTAGTAAAAAGTTCATAGCTATCTTGAAGTTTGCATCAGACTCTGCTTTTGATGAGTATGTTACATTCTCCCAACCTCGTAAAGATGCTTCTGTAAGCTCCATCTCTTGATTTGCACCTTTAACTATACGAATTTTCATAGGTGCACCACCATTGTCAACTCTTTTTTTCGCCCACTCATACAAATCTTTTATGTAAATAATCGCATCAGGAAGATATGTTTGAATTACGATTCCTGCTTGAAGATTTTTAAACTCTTGCTTTTCTAAAACATTTTTAAAGGAGTCTATTGTAGTTTCAATATCTCTATACTCTTCCATATCAAGATTTACAAACTTATACTGCTCTTTAGAGTCTTTATCTAAGTAAGTGTTTTTCATAGCTGCTCTATAAACTTTTTCTAACTGCTCTGAGATATGCTCTACATTATTATCATGTGCATGTGGAACAATTTGCGAAAAGAGATTTGAGATTTTGATAGAGAGGTAATCAACATCAGGATTTTGGAGGAGTTTTATATATTTCGCCACTCTCTCATCAGCCTCTTCTTTACTTAAAACTATCTCGCCAATCACATTGATATTTACACGAGTACCCTCTTTTTTTCTTGCTTTCATATGTTTAGAGAGAACTGGGTCCTCCCCTTTTATGACTATAGAACTAATATCGTTTCTCAAGTATTTTACAAACATAGGAATAGAGATAGAAGTAAGATATATACCAACATCGCGAAAGAGCCAGATAAGGACTTGTTCAAACTGAGAAAAGAAGTCTGTACTTTTATATTTGGCAAAGATATGTTCTAGCTGATCGGCAACCCTATCTCCATCATGAGAACGAAAACTTTGGTCAAGCAACTCAATAAGAAAAATTTTATTCAGAGGATTTTTTAACATTTTAAGCATCATGTCATGAAAATCTTGCTCTTTACCCTTTCTTGAAACTTGTATTTTCTTCTGCCAATCATAAGCAACTGTTTTTACTTCTTTTACTGTTTTTTCTGGTATATTCATACTTTTTCCTTAATTTTTTTGGATTGTATTAAAGTTTTATCTCTTGCATATCATCAAGCCAACCTGCTTCATCATTAAGTTTCATTATTAGCATCTTACTAGCATCATGAGGGAACTCAGGTCTTGAATGTATATGCTTTAAAATCAGTTTATCTTCAATTCTACCCACAATCTCAATCTTTCCTTTATCATGGCCCATTATAAATTTAAATCTTTTTGCATAACCATCAAGACTCTCTTTTGCCTTATCTACCAAATCAATTCCTTTCTTTAGTGGAATTTGAAAATGATTTCTTACACGACTAACTGGCATACATTGGTAGAGATAGTATGGATTTACTCCTATTTTAATTAGTCCATTCATAAGATTTTCAATATCCTCTGCACTATCATTGACACCTTTTAAAAGTACAGCTTGGTTATTGACTGTAATTCCAGCTTCTCTTATTTTTAAAACAGCAGCTTTTGCAGTATCTGTTATCTCATTGATATGATTAAAATGTGTAGGGATATAGAGTGTTTTAACTCTATTGAACTCTTTAAGATAATCCAATAGTTCTCCATCAAAAAATCTCATAGGATAGACTACAGGTGTTCTTGTCCCAATTCTTACAAAATTGAGATGTTCAATATCTTTAAGTTCATCAAGCATCGCTATAAGTCTTGGAGTACTTATAAGCATAGGGTCGCCACCTGAAATAATTACATTTGTTATCTCTTTGTGCTGTTTTATATATTCAGTAGCTTTTTTAAAGTTTTCAACCGTCTTATCGTTTGGCAGTCCAACTATTGCTTTTCTAAAACAGTGCCTACAATACATAGAGCAATAATCAGTAGCGACAATAAGTGCAGAGTATGGATATTTGTGAAGTATGCCATTTCCTTTGTTGTGCTTATCATCTCCATATGGGTCTTGTGTGGTTTCTCCGGCTGAACCTGAAATCACCAGCTCATCTTCACTTGGAAATGCCTGTTTTTTGATTGGGTCATTTGCAAAGTTATTTTCATCTATTAAGCTTAAATAATAACGAGGAATATTCATAGGATGCTTATCTATTACCTCTTGTAGTTTTTTTTCATCTTCAGCACTTAAATTTATGTAATTTTTAAGTTTTTTTATTGAGGTAATATTATTTGATAATTCACTCTGCCAATCTATCGCTTTGTAGTTTATGTTTTTCAAATTATGTAAGATGTCTTATCCTTTATTTTAATATAAGATAACAAAACAGAGTTAATCTGTCAAACTATGTAGTTTTATTTGTAATAATTTTACATATTATTTGTAAAAAAATATATAAATATTTACTTTTTATTTTCAATATTAATGTAACATACGATTATTATAACCATAAAAGGAATTCAACATGAAACATACTTATTTATCCAAAGAGCTTATTAACAAAGCATTACAAAACAAACAAATTACTTTTAGAGAAGCTATAGAGCTTAAAGAAAAAATTTCACCGAAATAATATGCTTATTAAGCTCTACTTAAAAATTTGCATAAGCATTCTCTTTTTATCGTAAAAAATGTTTAAATTATTCTCTTTTGAGCCACTTGCAGATTACCAAAAACAACCCACAATTTAAGCTAATTTAAATTTTAAAAAAGCTGAAATCAAACCTTAAATGTTATAATAATTTACAACAAAAATCTAACAGAAAAGAGATTCAGCT
>JAYELK010000179.1:0-1299 GCA_034717415.1 Campylobacterota bacterium
TATAATGTCCCCACAAAAACAAACCACTTAGTTTAATATTCTTATTCCAAAAGTTAGAATAAAATATAAAATAAGTAAAAAATAGGGATAAATAAGATGAGTACAAAAAGAAAAACATATAGTGCAGATTTTAAAGCAAAATTGGTTTTACAAGTTTTAGAGGGAGAGAAAACTCTCAATGAGATAGCAAGTGAATATGAGATATTACCAAAAAACCTTCAAAACTGGAAAAAACAGTTTTTAGAAAATATGTCACTTGCTTTTGATAAAAGTACTGTTGTTAAAGAGTATAAGGAAGAGATTGAAACTTTACAAAAAGATAAAGATAATATGGCAAAAAAAGTTGGTGAGTTAACACTTGAAAGGGACTTTCTTGAGGGAAAGCTCGTAAGCTTGGTCTCATTTAAAGGTAGAAAATCTTTTGTTGATACCAAGCTAGATATATCGCTAAATAAACAATGTAAACTTTTAAATATTAGCAAGTCAACATTGTACTATGAACCTGTAAAAAAGTTTAGTAGTGATGAAGATATAAAGCTATTAAATATGGTTAATGATATCTACTCTGAGTTTCCATATTATGGAACTAGAAGAATGCTTACAGCTTTAGAAAATGAGGGCTTTAATGTTGGTAGAAAACTCATTAAAACGATATATGAATACTTAGGTATAAAAGCTTTATATCCAACTAAAAAGACAACTATACCAAATAAAGAACACTATAAATATAAGTATCTATTAAAGCAGTTTAAAAATGATAAAAATCAAGTAGTTATTGATACTCCTAACAAAGTATGGTCAACAGATATCACATACATAAAACTTGAAAAAGGATATGTATATTTAGCTGCTATAATTGACTGGAATACTAAGAAGATATTATCTTGGAAGCTATCAAATACAATGGATGTATCACTTACAACAAGTGTACTAAATGAAGCATTATCACTGTATCCTAAACCAGAGATATTTAATACAGACCAGGGTTCACAATATACTGCATCAGCACATGTAGATATATTAAAATCTCATGGTATTCAAATATCTATGGATAGTAAAGGTAGATCAATTGATAATATCTGTATTGAAAGATTCTGGAGAAGTATCAAGTATGAAGAGATATATCTAAATGATTATAAAAGTATGAATGAACTAAGATACTCAATTGATAATTATATAAAAAAATATAACTCAAAAAGATTACACTCTGCACTTGGAAATAAAACACCAAATGAGGTATATTTTAAAGCTATAAATAATGTAGATAATAAATTGTTACAAAAAGTGTCATAGAATGGT